>CAJBMJ010000581.1 GCA_903954045.1 uncultured beta proteobacterium
AGGAATCGCTTCATTCTCTGGTCAAGTCCTGCTTGCGAGTGGCCAGCAAGCGTGTGGTTGCGCCACCCTTGCCTTGCCCCCTGAAGGCCTCTATGGGGTTGGCACGCACGGGCACCACACGGATGCTGCCGTTGTCCAATACCCATTCCAACCGGTCAGAAGGGCCAAGGTGAAACTGGTTTCGGATGGCCGCAGGAACAACGGTCTGTCCCCGCGCCGTGATGGTGCTTTGCATTGTGTGTCCAATCGAATGAATTACAAATTCAATCATAGTGTAATTCAAGCCCGTTGGCCCTTGTCGGCCCAGTCTGTGCCGAGCTGGAAATGATCTTCTGCTTTCCTGGTTGCCCCAGGTTGTAAGGCATATAGCCCGCTAGCCCCCGTGCAATGTGCGTAGACAGCTATCAATACCGTAGCATGTCGGAGCGCTGCATACCGTCGCTCGGCAGGCGCCCGTATCAGCCCAGCAAGTCGTGCTGCATGGCGTACCGCATCAGCTCGGCCATGCTGGAGAGGTTGAGTTTCTCCAGCAGCCGCGCCTTGTGGGTGCTGACGGTTTTGCGACTGATGGAAAGTTGTGTGGCGATGTCATTGACACCCAGGCCGGTGGTCAGCAGGCGCAATACCTCCAGCTCACGCTCCGACAGCAGGGTGTGAAGCGGTCGCTGCGCAGTGGATGTGGCATCAAACGCCATTTGTTCGGCAATGTCCGGATCAAGGTAGTTGCCGTGCGCTGCCACCTTGCGCACCGCCGCCAACAGCAGGTCATGCCCGCAGTTTTTGGTAATAAAGCCGTTGGCTCCGGCCCGCAGCATGCGCGCCGCCACCAGCGGCTCGTTGTGCATGCTGAACACCAGAATTGGCAGGTCGCTTTGGTGGGCCTTGACCCGCGCGATCAAATCCGCGCCACTGATGCCAGGCATGTTCAGGTCCAGCAACAGCAGATCCAACGGCTGTTGTTGCAGGCACGCCAGCACTTCGGCACCGCTGGTGGCTTCAGCGACCACCTTCAAGTCGGGGGACAGCGCAAAAAGCTGCCGCAACCCATCGCGCACGATGGCATGGTCGTCGGCAATCAGTAGCCGGATCATGCCGAGTCCTTGGCCGCTTCAGGTTTAAGCGGGATCACGAGGGTGATCGTCGTACCTTGCCCCGGTGCGCTGCTCACTTCAATCCGTCCGTCCAGAGCCTTCACCCGCTCACGCATACCCAGCAAACCCAGGGTGCCGCGCTGGGCCACCGCTACCGGATCAAAGCCAATCCCGTTGTCGCGAATCTCCAAGCGCAAGTCGTCTTCGCACCTCTCTAAAGTGATATCGACCTGGCTGGCACTAGCGTATTTCGTGACGTTGGTCAGCGCCTCCTGGACGATGCGGAAAACCACTACCGCACGGGAATCATCGATTTCAAAAGAACGGTCACCAATCCCATGCAGCGCACACGCCGCCGTGCCATGTTTGGTGAACTCCCGGCTCAGCCACTCAATGGCCGTTTCCAGGCCCATATCCAGCACGGGTGGGCGCAGGCTGTTTGCCACATTGCGCACGCACTGTATGGCGTGATCGACCCGATTCTGCATGCCACTGAGCGCATCATTCAGGTCCGGCACCTGACTGGCATGGCGGATGGTGGCCAGCGTCAAGTCCATGCGAAGCGCTGTCAATACTTGCCCCAGCTCGTCGTGCACTTCGCGTGCAATGTGGCGTTTTTCTTTTTCCAGCGTGGTCTCATTGAGCGCTACCAACTGGCGCAATTGTTGGCGCGACTTAGTCAGGTTGCGGTTCATTTCAAGCATGCCCGCTTCAGCGCGTTTGCGCTCGCTCAGGTCAAAGTGGGAGCCAATGTAATGGCTGACGGCGCCATCAATGCCGTTGACTGCAGTGATAGTCAGCCACTTCGGATAAACGAGTCCGTCTTTGTGGCGATCCCAGATCTCGCCCTGCCAGTTGCCCTGGCTGCGCACGGTTTCCCACAACTGGCGATAGAAGTCCTGGTCGTGCCGCCCCGATTGCAACAAGCGTATGTTCTGACCCACGGCTTCTTCGGCCAAATAGCCGGTGACCCGGGTGAACGCCTGGTTGACCCGCAGGATCACCGAGTTTGCATCGGTGATCATCATGGCTTCCTGCGACTCAAACGCCGCCGCTGCAATGCGCAAATCCTCTTCGTTCTGTCGGCGCTGGGTGATGTCGCGGGCGATGACGCAGACACCCGCAAAATTGCCGAACTCATCGTATTGAAACCGGATGTTGTTTTCGCGCCAAACGTAGTGGCCCAGCCGGTGCCTGGCGCGGGACGAATACAGCAGTTCGGTGGTTTTAGATTCGATGGCGCACTTAATGCGTTGAACGATGGCATCGCGCTCTTGCGGATGAGTATGTGAGAAGAACCTTTCTGGCGTGCGTCCAAGTTCTTCTATCTGGCTGTAGCCCAGTTGTTTCAAATAGGCTGACGAAACATATTGAACCTGCCGGTCGGCTCCCACAATCAAAATGCCATCGGAGGTGTTGTCAGCTACCAGCCTGAACTGGTTTTCACTGTCTTGTTTGGCTGCCTGCTCCAGTTGTCGACGCTGTGCTTCGGATTGTTTGCGCTCGCTGATGTCACGGCAGGCACCAAAGACCCGCCCATCGGCCAGCACCCTGCAATTGAGCTCGACAGACACGGTGCTGCCATCGCGGCGTTTAAGCACCGGCTCATAACGCAAGACCCCCGTGTCCAGCAATTGCTGGAATAGCACTTGGGTTGCCGCCAGGTCATCATCGGGCGTGATGTCGTGGAACCCCATACCCAGAAGCTCGTCGTGACTAAAGCCCAGCAGTTGTATGGCCTGCTGGTTGACATATTCGTAGCGCCCAGCCGCATCGGTGATGAAGATGGCATCCGACGCGCCATCCAGTACGGCTTTGCTATCGGCTTTACCGCGGATCAGACGCTCTTCGAGTTGCTTGCGTACGGTGATGTCGCTCAGCACCATCCGGATCACCGCTGCGCCCGCATCACCAGGGACAGCAATGGCTTGCAATTTGACCCACACCAGATTGCCGCTTGCCTGGCGCATCTGCAACTCGCAGGGCTGCTCGCTGGCGCTGGCCAACACCTGTTTGCAAAACAGGTAATAGCGGTCGGCATCGGATGCGGACATGAAGCCTGGCAAGGCTTTGCCAATGAGTTCGGCGCGGAGCACCCCGAGCAGCGATGCCGTGGTGAGGTTGGCCTGCAGGATCAGCGCGCGCTCATTGACGGTGACATACCCCACGGGTGCCATGTCATAAAAATCGAAATAGCGTGCATCTGATGTGTTCAGTTCGGCCTGGATGCGACGTAACTCGTCGTTTTGCATCTCCAGCTCAATCTGATGCAGGCGCAGGTTTTGCAGCGCTTCGCGCAACTCCTGATGAGACAGGTCCGATGCATCGTCCATTGGGGCGGCTGCGGATTCGTCGTGCTCCATCAATTGGGCCAGCTCAGCGTTGGGGGGGTATGGGTGCTCATGGTGCCTTTAGGTGACCGAACCCACTTGCTTAAGGGAAGGGTTATTGCGCAGTGTAGTCTTTGCCCCTGTCTCCTGCCTTGTCAGGCCCATCGATTCCAATGTCCGCGTTATGACCTTCCTTTTTCCGGATGGAAATTACGTCAAAATAGGAATATGAGCGCAAACAAACCTTACCTTGGAGAAACTGAAGGTTTGAGGCAATCCGAGGTCAAACGCAGCGTGATGGTAGCGATGGGTGTCGGTCAGCGAACTGCCAGGTAAGGGATGCTCAAGTTATTTCAACAATCGTCGCTTTCCACAAAACTGGTCCGTATTGGGGCCAGCTTGCTGGTTTTGGCCCTCACTTCCATTGGACTGACGCTTTGGGTTACCTGGCAACTCGAAGGCGGAGCGGCTGCGGTCAATGAAGCAGGCCGAATGCGTATGCAGACCTGGCGTTTGGCGAGCGCTGTGCAGGCAGACCTGCCACGCGCGGAAGTTAAGTCGCTGGTAGCCCAGTTTGATCAAAGTTTGTCGGTTTTACGGTCTGGAGACCCCGCCAGACCGCTTTTTGTTCCATGGGACGACAAGGTGCGTGAGAAATTTGCATCTGTTCGCGCGTTGTGGGAAATGCAGCGCCCACAGTGGGAGGGGGAAACGGATCTCTCTGCCCAGGCTTCTCTGCAAGCGGCGGTTCAGTTCGTGGTTTCAATCGATAGCCTGGTGTCTGCGATTGAACACCAGCTGTCCCGGTTGACGGCCATTCTCAATCTTTTCCAATTCGTGATGATGGCCCTGGCCATTGGGGCTTCGGTCATCATGCTCTATACAGGATACCTCTATGTGATCGACCCATTGGATCACTTGCAAAAGGGACTGCGAAAAATCGAATCCGGTGATTTCTCCACCCGCATCGAAGTGGATACCCAAGATGAGTTTGGCAGGGTTGCAGAGGGCTTTAATGGCATGGCTGGGAAATTGCAAACCCTCTACGAAGGATTGGAAGCCCAGGTAGAAGCAAAAACCTTCCGCATTGAGGCCCAGCGTGCCCGTATTGAATCACTGTACGAAGTCAGTGCTTTCCTTGCGGGAGCCAATACCATTGAAGACATGTCTCGCGGATTCGCCCAGCGGGTGCGCAAAGTCATGAAAGCTGACGCAGTTGCTGTGCGCTGGTCGGACGAAGCCAATTTGCGCTATCTGATGCTGGCTTCGGATTGCTTTCCCCATGACCTGGTGGAAGAGGAGCGCAGCCTGATGGCCCATGTGTGCGCCTGTGGCAACCTCAAGCCTGACGCCAGGACCCGCGTCATACCCATCGTGAGCCACGAGGAGGCGCCTTTGCGCCATTGCGCCCGCTTGGGGTTTGAGAACGTCGTGAGTGTGCCGGTGCGCTTGCAACAAAGACTGATTGGCGAGGTTGACCTCTTTTTCCGGGGTGATGTCAAGCTCTCGGGCGACGAAGTGGAACTGCTCGATGCGTTGGCCAGTCATTTGGCCAGTGCGCTGGAGGGCTTGCGGGCCGCAGCGCTCGAGCGCGAGGCTGCAGTGGGCGAGGAGCGGGCATTGTTGGCCAGCGAGCTGCATGACTCCATTGCACAGTCATTGGCATTCCTAAAGATACAGGTTCAACTGTTACGTAACGCGACTCAAAAGGCCAAAGGCGAACAGGTTCAGATTGCGCTCGATGAACTGGACGCGGGTTTGCGGGAAAGTATCAGCGATGTCAGGGAGTTGCTGGTTCACTTTCGAACCCGTACGAACACGGAAGATATTGAGATCGCGCTGCAGGAAACACTACAGAAATTCAAGCACCAAACCGGTTTGCCAACCTTGCTTGAAGTGAGGGGAGAGGGTTTGCCACTGGCCGCTGATGTGCAGGTGCAGGTACTGCATGTGGTGCAGGAAGCCTTGTCCAATGTCAGAAAACATTCGCAGGCCAGCCACGTGAGCTTAGAAGTCGTCAAAAGTGCTCGTTGGCAAATCTCAGTGCGAGACAATGGCAATGGTTTCAAGCCCCAGGACGAACACGGTCAGACGCATGTGGGTATCAAAATCATGCAAGAACGGGCGGCGCGCATTGGCGCAGAAGTCACCATTCGTTCGCAGCCTGGTCAGGGTACAGCCGTGACCCTGAATTTGCCCGCACATCCAGTGGCGCTGGGCGTGGTTGGCATTGCAGACTTGCAAAAGACCGAGCGGGACATATAGGAGAAATTCATTGACGAATGCCATTCAACTGCTGGTCGTAGATGACCACACTCTGTTTCGCCGAGGGCTGATTGCGTTGCTATTGCAGGATGGTCGGTTTAAGGTTGTGGGGGAAGCGGGAGACATCGGTGAGGCCTTGCGTGGAGCAAATGCGGGGCAACCTGACGTGATCCTGCTGGACAACCACTTGCCCGGCGTACGCGGTGTGGACGGCATTGGCGCGTTCAAGGATGCTTTTCCATTGGCCAGAATATTGATGCTGACCGTCAGTGAAAATGAAGATGATCTCTCGGCAGCAATGTATGCCGGAGCCGACGGCTATTTGCTGAAGACCGTGGAATCGGACCAACTTTGCGATTCCATCGTCAAGGTATTGAGCGGTGAGTGCGTAATCAGCCCGGGCATGATGACAAAATTTGTGTCCGCATTTCGGGCCAAGGGCGCCGCGCCAGGGGTGTCGTTGGAAGCTGCAGCATCGGATCCAGCCTCTCCTGACAATTCGGCGCTGGGCAGTCTTTCAGCCCGAGAGCGAGATATTCTGCGCCTTATTGCGCAGGGTGATAGCAATAAAGTCATTGCGCGCGAGCTCGATATTGCCGAGACCACGGTCAAGGTGCACGTGCAGCACATCTTTCGCAAACTCAACCTTAGCTCAAGGGTCCAGGTCGCTGTATATGCGGCGGCGTGTCGCATGAGTTGATCTACATCAGCAATTGCATGTCTATTGCAGTTGCTACTACTTAAGAACTAGGGGGCCACGGGCCCCCTAGTTCATTTGGAAGCGCGCATACGTTCTAACGATGGATGTTCAAGGGGTGTCAAAGCACCGACAGTCATGCCATACCTCTGGAGAACGAAATATGGCCTCTGAATTGAGTCAAACCAAGAAAGCCTGGTCGGTGCTGATTGTCAGCACGCTGGCATTTACGGTTTGCTTTATGGTGTGGATGATGTTCGGGGTGATCGGCATACCGATCAAAAAGCTGCTCGACCTCAATTCCACTCAGTTCGGCCTGCTGATGGCCACGCCCGTGCTCACCGGGTCGCTGATTCGAGTGCCTCTGGGCATCTGGACTGACCGTTACGGCGGTCGCATTGTGATGGCCATCTTGATGGCACTTACGGTGCCCGCGATCTGGATGATGAGCTACGCCACTGAATTCTGGCACTTCTTGACCATTGGTCTGTTTGTCGGTTTGGCCGGTGGCTCTTTTTCTGTGGGTACGCCTTATGTCGCTCGCTGGTTTCCTAAAAACCGGCAGGGAACGGCCATGGGCATCTATGGTGCGGGCAACTCGGGGTCTGCTGTCAATAAATTTGTTGCCCCGGTGATTCTGGTGGCCTTTGGCTGGACCATGGTGCCCCAGGTTTATGCGGCCATCATGCTCGGCACACTTGTCCTGTTCTGGATGTTCAGCCACAGCGACCCCAAGCATCTGGTCTCCAACAAAGTCAGCTTCAGGGAGCAGCTCCAGACCCTGAAGGACCCCAAAGTCATCAAGTATTGCCAGTACTACAGCATTGTTTTTGGCGGCTATGTGGCATTGGCTTTATGGATGGTGCAGTACTACGTTGGAGAGTTTGGTCTGGATATTCGGGTAGCTGCGCTCCTGGCTGCCTGCTTTTCATTGCCTGGGGGGGTGTTGCGGGCCTTCGGTGGCGTGTTGTCCGACAAATACGGTGCCCATGCCGTGACTTGGTGGGTGATGTGGGTGAGCTGGATATGCCTTTTCCTGTTGTCCTACCCACAAACTGATTTCACCATCACCACGGTCAACGGTCCTGTGACCTACCACATCGGGCTGAATGTCTACATGTTTACCGGTTTGATGTTCATTCTGGGCATCGCCTGGGCTTTTGGCAAAGCCAGCGTCTTCAAGTACATCAGCGATGACTACTCCCACAACATTGGTGCCATCAGCGGCATCGTCGGTCTGGCTGGCGGTTTGGGGGGCTTCGTACTGCCCATCATGTTCGGTGCCCTGATGGACTTTACGGGTATCAGGTCCAGCGCTTTCATGCTCCTGTATGGCGTGGTCTGGGTGTCCCTGATCTGGATGTACTGGACCGAGGTGCGAAGCACAGAACTCATGGGCAAGAACGCGAAAGACTTCGCAATTCAAAACTAAACACACATTGATTGGAACCCATCACATGAGCGAAAAAACTTACTCGAGCGCTGACATAACAGACTGGCGGCCAGAGGATGACAAGTTCTGGGAGTCCACAGGCAAGTCCGTTGCCTACCGCAATTTGTGGATATCCATTCCAAACCTGCTGGTCGGCTTCGCCGTATGGGGCATGTGGGGAATCATTACCGTACAGATGCTGAACCTGGGCTTTCCCTTCAAGCCCGCCGATATGTTCAGTCTGACTGCGATTGCCGGGCTGATGGGGGCCACGCTGCGCATCCCAGCATCGTTTTTCATTAAGCTCTCTGGCGGACGCAACACTATCTTTCTGACCTCCGTTTTACTCATGGTGCCGGCAATCTGGACCGGAGTTGCACTGCAGGACAAGAACACACCGCTGTGGGTTTTCCAGGCCTGTGCCTTTTTGAGCGGCATCGGCGGCGGCAACTTTGCCTGTTCCATGTCCAACATCTCCAGTTTCTTCCCCAAACGCCTGCAAGGCACGGGCTTGGGCCTGAACGCGGGTCTGGGCAATTTTGGCGTGACCACTATGCAGGTATTGATTCCGCTGGTCATGACGGTGGGTTTATTTGGGGGCGCTGCAGGAGGCTCCATGGTACTGCTCAAAGACAGCGGGTGGATTCTGGGCAAGATCGTTGCCGGAACCCCCACCTTCATCCAGAACGCAGGTTTCATCTGGGCGGCCATTTTGTTGCCCCTGGTGATTGCCGCATGGTTCGGCATGAACAATCTGCTCACACTCTCTGCCAACTACGGCGGAACCCTGGTGGCGTTTGCCAAGATTCTGTACCTCTGGGGCATCACCTGCCTGGTGGGTGCTGCAGGCTTGTACCTGTACCTGCCCGCACCTACCGGTTTGGGCTTGCTCAATATGTGGGTGGCACTGCCACTGATCATCGTGGCCGTGCTAGTGGTCATGAAGTTGGCCGCTTTCGGTGAGATGAAGGCCAACATCGGTAACCAGTACGCCATCTTCAAGAATAAACACACATGGTCGCTCACGCTACTGTACATCGTGACCTTCGGCTCGTTCATCGGCTTCTCGATGGCCTTGCCGTTGTCGATCACCGTGATCTTTGGCATCAGCCATGTGCCAGACGCTGCGGGCATCATGCAGCACACCCTGAAAAACCCCAACGCTCCCTCCGCTCTGACTTATGCCTGGATTGGGCCGTTTGTGGGTGCGCTGATTCGCCCTGTCGGTGGCTGGATTTCTGACAAGGTGGGCGGCTCCATCGTTACGCAAATCATCTCCGCCATCATGGTGTTGGCATCTGGTGCGGTGGGCTACGTGATGATGCAGGCCTATGGCTCTGCCGCACCTGAGCAGTATTTCTCCACATTCATGTGGTTGTTCGTACTATTGTTTGCAGCCAGTGGTATCGGCAACGGATCGACCTTCCGCACCATTGGCGTGATTTTTGATCGCCAGCAAACCGGTCCGGTTTTGGGCTGGACTTCTGCGGTTGCGGCCTACGGAGCGTTTATTGCGCCGGTAGTGATAGGTGCGCAGATTAAGGCGGGTACGCCGGAAGTGGCGATGTATGGCTTTGCCATCTTCTACGCCCTGTGTCTGGTACTCAACTGGTGGTTCTACCTTCGCGCAGGCTCGGAAATCAAGAACCCCTGATTCTGATTGCTACAAATTATGTAGCTGCTGGCGGCTTGCTTTGCGGCGCCATAGCCTGATTTCACTCCAAATTTTGTTCACAGAGGTACCACTATGAGCCATTTTCTTGATCGACTAAATCACTTCTCAGCACCCAAAGAAAGTTTCTCGGGTGAACACGGCGTTACCACCGGAGAGGACCGCACCTGGGAAGACGCCTACCGTGACCGCTGGGCCCATGACAAGATTGTACGCAGCACCCATGGGGTGAACTGCACTGGCTCTTGTTCCTGGAAGATCTATGTCAAGGGCGGCATCGTCACCTGGGAAACCCAGCAGACCGACTACCCCCGCACCCGCGATGACTTGCCCAACCACGAGCCCCGTGGTTGCGCACGCGGTGCGTCCTACTCCTGGTACTTGTACAGCGCCAACCGCGTCAAATACCCCATGGTGCGAGGTCGATTGCTGCAATACTGGCGTGCCGCATTGGCGGTCTCCAAAAGCCCGGTCGATGCTTGGGCCAACATTGCAGAAAACACACAGGCCCGCAGCGATTGGCAAAAGCAGCGTGGATTGGGCGGCTTTGTGCGCAGCACCTGGGAAGAGGTCAATCAGCTCATCGCCAGTGCCAACGTGTACACCGCCAAGAAATACGGCCCCGACCGCGTGATTGGCTTCTCGCCGATTCCCGCCATGTCCATGGTGTCGTATGCCGCCGGTAGCCGTTACCTCTCGCTCATTGGTGGCGTGTGCATGAGCTTTTACGACTGGTACTGCGATCTGCCTCCTTCGAGCCCACAGGTGTGGGGCGAACAGACCGATGTGCCTGAGTCGGCTGACTGGTACAACTCCAACTTCATCATTGCCTGGGGCTCCAACGTTCCGCAGACGCGCACACCTGATGCCCACTTTTTCACCGAGGTGCGCTACAAGGGAGCCAAAACGGTAGCCATCACGCCCGACTATTCCGAAGTCGCCAAACTGGCTGATTTGTGGATGCACCCCAAGCAGGGGACAGATGCTGCTGTGGCTATGGCTATGGGCCACGTCATCTTGAAAGAGTTTTACTTCAACAAACGCAGTGCCTACTTTGACGACTACGTGCGCCGCTATACCGACATGCCCAACCTGGTGCAGCTGGAAGAGCGCACCCTGCCGGACGGCCGCAAAGTCATGGTGCCGGGCCACTACCTGCGCGCCAGCGATTTCAACGGCAAGCTTGGTCAGGACAACAACCCCGAGTGGAAAACAGTCGCAATCGATGAAAACGACAAGATTGTGTTGCCCAATGGCTCCATTGGTTTCCGCTGGGGCGCTGAAGGCCGTGCCGACATGGGCAAGTGGAACCTCGAGAGCAAGGAAGCGCGCAACGACGAAGAGGTCAAGCTCAAACTAAGCCTGATGGAAGGTGATGTGCCCGACTATGAAATCGGTGATGTCGGCTTCCCCTACTTTGGTGGCATTGATACCCCCAACTTCAGCGCCAACAAGCAAAGCGCTGCGGTAGACGACGTGCTGGTGCGCAAGGTGCCAGTGCGCCGCATCAAGCTGGGCAAAGCGGGCGAAGAGCGCTACGCCTTGGTGGCCACCGTGTTTGACCTGACGGTTGCCAATTACGGTGTGGCACGCGGACTGCCCGGTGAGAACGCTGCGCTGAGCTACGACGACGACACCCCTTACACCCCAGCCTGGCAGGAAAAAATCACTGGAGTCAAACGCGACCAGGTAATTGCCGTAGCACGCCAGTTTGCCGACAACGCCGACAAGACCAAAGGCAAGTCCATGGTCATCATCGGCGCGGCCATGAACCATTGGTACCACTCCGACATGAACTACCGCGGCATCATCAACATGCTGATGATGTGCGGTTGCATTGGCAAGAGCGGCGGCGGCTGGGCCCACTATGTGGGACAAGAAAAATTGCGTCCCCAAACGGGTTGGACCGCATTGGCCTTCGCACTCGACTGGGTACGCCCACCCCGCCAGATGAACAGCACCAGCTTCTTCTACGCGCACACCGACCAGTGGCGCTACGAGAAACTGGGCGTGGAAGAAATTCTGTCGCCTCTGGCCGACAAGTCCAAGTTCGGTGGCAGCTTGATCGATTACAACGTGCGCGCTGAGCGCATGGGCTGGTTGCCTAGTGCACCGCAGCTGGAAACCAACTCTTTCCAGGTGGTGAAGGATGCGCAAGCCGCGGGCATGGACACCAAGGACTACGTGGTCAAGTCGCTCAAAGACGGCAGCTTGAAGATGAGCTGCGAGGACCCCGACAACCCCAAGAACTGGCCGCGCAACATGTTCGTGTGGCGCTCCAACCTGCTGGGCTCCAGCGGCAAGGGCCACGAATACTTTCTCAAGCACCTGCTGGGCACGACCAACGGCGTACAGGGCAAAGACCTGGGCGCGGAAGAAGCCAAACCCACCGAAGTGCAATGGCACGCCAAGGCGCCCGAAGGCAAGCTGGACCTGCTGGTCACGCTGGACTTCCGCATGAGCACCACCTGCTTGTACTCCGACATCGTGTTGCCCACTGCTACCTGGTACGAGAAGAACGACCTCAACACCAGCGACATGCACCCCTTCATCCACCCGCTGTCTACGGCGGTGGACCCAGCCTGGCAAAGCAAGAGCGACTGGGAAATCTACAAAGGCTTCGCCAAGGCCTACAGCGAAGTGTGCGTAGGCCACCTGGGTGTGGAAAAAGAAGTGGTGCTGACACCGCTGATGCACGACACCCCAGCCGAACTGGCACAGGCTTTTGATGTGAAAGAGTGGAAGAAGGGTGAGGTCGACCTCATCCCTGGCAAGACGGCTCCCTCCATTGTGGTCATCGAGCGTGACTTCCCCAACACCTACGCCCGCTTCACGGCCCTCGGCCCTTTGATGGATAAAGCCGGCAATGGTGGAAAGGGTATTGGCTGGAACACGCAAACCGAAGTCAAGCAGCTGCAAAGCCTCAATGGCCTGGTGCACACAGAAGGCGTGTCCAAAGGCATGGCAAAAATCGTCACCGACATTGACGCTGCTGAAGTGATTTTGCAATTGGCCCCAGAGACCAATGGGCATGTGGCCGTCAAGGCCTGGGAGGCGCTGTCAAAAATCACCGGGCGCGATCACAAGCACTTGGCCATCCACCGCGAAGACGAGAAGATCCGCTTCCGTGATGTGCAGGCGCAGCCGCGCAAGATCATTTCCAGTCCGACCTGGAGTGGAATCGAAAGCGAAACCGTCTCCTATAACGCCGGATACACCAATGTGCACGAAATGATTCCATGGCGCACGCTCACGGGTCGCCAGCATTTTTATTTGGATCATCCCTGGATGACAGCTTTTGGCGAAGGGTTCTGCTCGTACCGGCCGCCGGTGGACCTGAAGGCAGTTGCTGGCATCAAAGGCCGCAAGCCCAATGGCAACAAGGAAATTTCCTTGAACTTCATCACGCCGCACCAGAAATGGGGTATCCACTCCACCTATACCGACAACCTGATCATGCTGACGCTGAGTAGGGGTGGCCCGTGTGTGTGGCTCAGTGAAGACGATGCCAAAGAGGCCGGTATTGCGGACAACGACTGGATTGAGCTTTTCAATACCAACGGTGCTATTGCGGCCCGCGCGGTGGTGAGCCAGCGGGTGAACCCTGGCATGGTCATGATGTACCACGCCCAGGAAAAGATTGTGAACACCCCTGGGGCCGAAATTACCGGCACCCGTGGCGGTATCCACAACTCGGTGACCCGTATCGTGACCAAGCCGACCCACATGATTGGTGGCTACGCGCAGTTCAGCTACGGTTTCAACTACTACGGAACCATCGGCACAAACCGTGACGAGTTCGTGGTGGTGCGCAAGATGCGCAAGATTGACTGGCTCGACGGCGAGTCCGCTACCCCCACCATCCAGGCCTGAGGAGACAAAAAAATGAAAGTACGCGCGCAAATCGCCATGGTGCTGAACCTGGACAAGTGCATTGGTTGCCACACCTGCTCAGTTACCTGCAAAAACGTCTGGACTACCCGCCCCGGCATGGAATATGCCTGGTTCAACAACGTGGAAACCAAGCCCGGCATCGGCTACCCCAAAGAGTGGGAAAACCAGGACAAGTGGAACGGTGGCTGGATTCGCAAGGCCGACGGTTCCATCGAACCCCGCCAAGGTGGCAAGTGGAAGTTGCTTATGCGCATCTTCTCCAACCCCAACATGCCGCAGATTGACGACTACTACGAGCCGTTCACCTTCGACTACGACCATCTGCAGTCGGCGCCCGAGGTCAAAGCCGCTCCAACGGCTCGACCACGCAGCCTGATTACCGGCAAGCGCATGGAGAAGATTGAGTGGGGCCCCAACTGGGAAGAAATTCTTGGTGGCGAATTCAGCAAGCGCAGCAAGGACGCCAACCTGGCCAATTTTGACCAGGTGCAAAAAGAGATGGTGGGTCAGTTTGAGAACACCTTCATGATGTACTTGCCACGCCTGTGCGAGCACTGTCTGAATCCCGCATGTGTGGCTTCTTGCCCCAGCGGCTCGATCTACAAGCGCGAAGACGACGGCATTGTTCTGATCGACCAGGACAAGTGCCGCGGCTGGCGCATGTGTGTGTCAGGTTGCCCTTACAAAAAAATCTACTACAACTGGAAGAGTGGCAAGGCTGAGAAGTGCATTTTCTGCTACCCCCGTATTGAAGCAGGCCAGCCTACGGTGTGTTCTGAGACCTGCGTGGGTCGTATCCGCTACCTGGGCGTGGTGTTGTACGACGCAGACCGCATTCAAGAAGCCGCCAGCGTGCCGAACGACAAGGACCTATACCAGGCCCAACTGGATATCTTCCTGAATCCGAACGACCCCGAGGTGATTGCCCAAGCTCTCAAAGACGGCATTCCTGAGGCATGGATGGCTGGTGCCCGTAACAGCCCGGTCTACAAGATGGCGGTGGAGTGGAAAGTGGCGCTGCCGCTTCATCCCGAATACCGCACTTTGCCTATGGTTTGGTATGTGCCGCCACTCTCACCCATCACCTCGGCTGCCAATGCGGGACATCTTGGTGTAAACGGCGAGATTCCAGACATCGCCCAGATGCGTATTCCCGTGCAGTACCTGGCTAATCTGCTGACGGCTGGTGATACCGGCCCGGTAGTAAGGGCTTTGCAGCGCATGCTGGCTATGCGCGCCTACCAGCGCAGCAAACATGTTGACCAGACGCAAAACCTGGCTGTGTTGGAGCAGACCGGCTTGACCGTGACGGAAGTGGAAGAGATGTACAAGATCATGGCGATAGCCAATTACGAAGACCGCTTCGTGATTCCCTCTTCGCACCGTGAATACGCCGAGAACGCGTTTGATTTGCGCGGTGGCTGTGGCTTCTCGTTTGGCAATGGATGCTCGGACGGAGCCTCGGAGACGAGCCTGTTCGGAGGCACCAAGGCCCGGACCATCCCCATCAAATCCATGGTTTGACCACGAGGACACTGCAATGAAAGACAACCGCTACACCCTTCGTGCCCTTGCGCAGATGCTGGCCTACCCCGGTCAGGAATTGCGTAGCCACTTGCCAGAGTTGCTGGCAGCCATTGATTCTGAAGCCGTCGTGCCCGCCGCTCGGCGTGAAGAACTCCACACCTTGGCCGCCGATATCCTGCGACTCCAACCGCTGGAAGCAGAGTCCCGCTATGTCGAGACTTTCGATCGCGGCCGGGCCACCTCACTGCACATGTTTGAGCATGTGCATGGCGATTCGCGTGACCGCGGACCCGCTATGGTGGACCTGGCGCAGACCTACGAGAAATCGGGTTTGCACCTGGCCCCCGAGGAACTGCCTGACCACCTCTGCGTGGTTCTGGAATTCGCATCCACCCAGCCTGCGAACTTGGCCAAAGAGTTTCTGGGCGAAATGGGGCACATTCTGACGGCCATATTCAGCGCCTTACTCAAGCGCAACAGCCCCTATGCGGCCGTGGTGGCTGCTGTACTGGAGCTAACCGGCCAGCGAGTGGAGGCCGTGCCATTTGAAGCTGACGAAGCACTAGACGACGCTTGGCAGGAGCCCGAGGCCTTTGATGGCTGCAGTACCAAAGGCCAGGCCCGTCCCGGCGACCCCCAACCCATCCATTTTGTTCGCAAAGAACCGGCCAAACAAGGAGTGACAGCATGAGCTATCTCGACCACTTTCTATTCGGTTACTACCCCTACATCTGCCTCACCATCTTTTTGCTGGGCAGCCTTATGCGTTTCGACCGGGACCAATATACCTGGAAGAGCGATTCCTCGCAGTTACTGCGCGTAGGTCAACTGCGCTGGGGCAGCAACCTGTTTCACGTTGGTGTGTTGTTTCTGTTTTTTGGCCACACCTTTGGTATGTTGATGCCGCACTTTTTGTATGAAAACTTCATCAGTGCAGGCAATAAGCAAGTGGTTGCCATGGTGTCGGGCGGGGTCTTTGGTGTGCTGGGTTTTCTGGGGGTCAGCATCTTGTTGCACCGCCGCCTGAGCGATGAGCGCATCCGCATCAACTCCAAAACCAGCGACATCGTGCTACTGGTGCTGCTGTGGTTGCAGTTGGCATTGGGTTTGGCAACTATTCCCCTGTCGGCCCAACACCTGGACGGCAGCATGATGATGAAACTGGCCGAGTGGGCGCAGCGTATCGTGACCTTCCGCACTGGTGCACCAGAACTTCTGGCTGAGGCGGGCTTTATCTTCAAGATGCACATGTTTCTGGGTATGTCGATCTTTTTGATCTTTCCCTTTACTCGCTTGGTGCATGTCTGGAGTGGCTTTGGTGCAGCAGCCTACCTGGTACGTCCTTACCAACTCGTGCGCAGCCGGCGTATTGGGCTCACAGAGCAGCAGCCCATGAGCCGCACAAATACCACGTTACGTTAAACAAGGAGTAGCCATGAATGCACCCATGTCAACCATCACTGGCTGTGGCAGCGCGACCTGCCAGTGCTCCGCGACAGCAGCAAAATTGGCTACACCTGTCGCCTCCATCAATGGTATTTTTTTGCATGCACCTGGTAAAAGACCCGACAACGCGGAACTGCATGAACTGGCCTATAGCGAATTGCTTCGCCAGCAGGCAGTCAAGCAGGGTCGATTGCCTCGCCATAGCAGTTTGATGGCGCCTTTGCTGGAAGAAGAGCAACGTAAAGTGATAGAGGCCATGGTCGACGAGGTTGTGGACAATCCGCAGCCCAACGAATCGGAATGTGCGCGTTTTTTTGAAGCCAACAAAGCGCAGTATGTGGTGGGTCAAACCATGCATGTTCGCCACATTTTATTTGCGGTAACGCCCGGGGTGAATGTGCACGCGTTAACGGTTCACGCCGAAAAGGCCTTACTCAGCCTCCTGGGTAAGGAAGTGCCCAAGGATCGGTTTGCGCATCTGGCCGGAGAGCTATCCAATTGCCCCACCAGAATGGAAGGTGGGGACTTGGGGTGGGTCGGCCCAGACGACTGCGCTCCCGAACTGGCCAACGAACTTTTTCACCAGAAGCACTCCGCGTGGGGTTTGGGCGTACATCCCCGGCTAGTTCACACCCGCTTTGGATTTCACATCATTGAAGTACTCGGACGACGCAAGGGAAGACAACTGGAATTTGCGGAAGTCCGCGATCGGGTGGCCACACAGCTTTCAATGCAATCGCGAGCAAAAGCACTGCACCAGTACATGAGCCTGCTAGCAGGAGACGCTCTGGTGGAGGGTGTGGAGTTGGTGTCTGCCGATACTCCCCTGGTGCAATGACCGATAAGGATGTAGTAACTGACGAGTTGCTGCTACGGCTGCGCCGCTTTCACTCAGATTATTTTCCGCTGCACCAGCAGCGGTTTCAAGATCTTGTGTCTGATGGGCAGCATCCCAAGACACTGTTCATTGGATGTTCGGATTCACGTCTGGTGCCGTATCTGCTTACGGGGGCCGGACCTGGTGAACTATTTATCGTTCGCAATGTAGGTGCCTTCGTTCCGCCTTATGATGGATCGCATGGCCTGCACGGAACCATGGCAGCGATTGAGTTTGCCGTGCTCAGCTTGCATGTCGAGCGCATTATTGTTTGCGGACACAGCCACTGTGGGGCTATCCGGGTCGCCTATGAAGGAGCGCCTGACGAAGCGGTGGCGTTAAAGGCCTGGTTGAAGCTTGCCGATGAGGCGCTGTTGCCGGTGCAAAGCAGCCCTGAAGCTTTCAGCCGTACAGAGCAGCGTGCCGTGGTTCTCCAACTGGAGCGTCTGATGGACTACCCCATGGTTAGGCGGGAGGTTGAGGGGGGCAGGCTCACGCTGCATGGCTGGTATTACGTGATCGAAGACGGGGAAATTCACGTGTTCGATGTGCAGAAGGGTGATTTTGTGGCTGCATCGGTGTCGGACCACAGCGGCACAGGGCCCTATTGCCCTTATGTGGAAAACGACGGCCAAATACTTGCCGACTAAAGCAGTTCAATATTTTCGAAGTGGATCTTGTCATGCATTGCGATTCAGGTCATTTTGGTCCTCCACCGCTTTCTCCACAGCCCATCAGCAGCGATGTGCTGCGAGAAAAATATCTCAAGCAGGATGAAGACAGTCAGGAAGATGTCTTCATCCGTGTGGCTCGTGCATTGGCCAGCGTGGAAGTGCCGGCAGAGCGGACGTACCATGAGGCCTTGTTTTTGAACAACTTGAAGTTGGGTGCGATTGGTGCGGGGCGGATCATGAGTGCGGCGGGCACATCCATCCAGGCCACACTCATCAACTGCTTTGTGCAACCCGTTGGTGACTGTATTCAAGGGATGGACGAAGCGGGCTATCCGGGTATCTATGAGGCGCTGCGTGAAGCTGCCGAGACCATGCGACGTGGGGGTGGTGTCGGATATGACTTTTCCCGCATTCGTCCCAAGGGTGCAGAGGTCAAAGGCACAGCATCCTTGGCATCTGGGCCTTGCAGTTACATCAATGTATTTGACCAATCTTGTTCAACGGTTGAGAGTGCCGGAGCAAGGCGGGGAGCCCAGATGGGTGTGTTGCGTATCGACCACCCTGACGTGCTTGAGTTCATTACCGCCAAGCGAACAATTGGGCGCTGGAACAACTTCAATGTGTCTGTGGGGGTGTCAGACGCCTTCATGCGTGCTTTGGAAGAAGATCTGTCCTGGGACCTGGTACACATTGCCAAGCCAGGGGCGGGCCTGCTGGCCCAGGGTGCGTACCAGCGCGTGGATGATTTGTGGGTTTATCAGTCGATTTCGGCGCGCACCCTGTGGGACAACGTCATGCGTTCGGCGTACGACTTTGCCGAACCCGGCATCCTGTTTTTGGACAACATCAACCGCGACAACAACCTGCATTACTGCGAGGCCATTGCGGCAACCAATCCCTGTGGCGAGCAACCTCTGCCGCCCTATGGATGCTGTGACCTGGGGCCCATCATCCTGCCGCGCTTTGTGCGTAACCCGTTCGGGCTGTTGGGTTCTGTCAGCTTTGATTTTGAGGCCTTCGCTGCCAGCGTGGCTACGCAGGTGCGTGCTCTGGACAACGTGCTCGATGTCACGTTTTGGCCTCTGCCGCAGCAACGCGCCGAAGCCGTCGCCAAGCGCCGCATCGGTGTGGGCTTCACCGGTATGGGCAACGCGCTGGCCATGCTGACCTTGCGCTATGACGCTCAGGAAGGGCGGGACATGGCCGTACGCATTGCCACTTGCATGCGCGACGCAGCTTACGCCGCTTCGGTGGCACTGGCCAAAGAGAAAGGAGCGTTTCCGAAGTTCGAGGCAGAGGCTTACCTGGCGGAAGGAACCTTTGCCAGCCGATTGCCAGCCGAATTGCAACAAGCGATTCGCGCCCATGGCATTCGTAACAGTCACTTGTTGTCCATTGCGCCCACGGGAACGGTGAGTCTGGCTTTTGCTGACAACGCGTCCAACGGCATTGAACCCTCGTTTTCGTGGATGTACCGTCGCAAGAAACGTGAGGCCGATGGCAGCACTACCGAATATGCGGTGGAGGACCATGCCTGGCGCTTGTACCGGGAGTTGGGTGGCAATGTAGACGCCTTGCCGGCGTACTTTGTATCGGCCCTGAGCATGTCTGCTGCCAGCCATATCGCCATGATGGCAGCGGTGCAGCCGTTGGTGGACACCGCCATTTCAAAAACGGTGAATGTACCGGTGGACTATCCGTATGAAGATTTCAAGGGTTTGTACCAGCAGGCCTGGCACGCCAACCTGAAGGGGCTTGCCACCTATCGGCCCAATGCCATTCTTGGTGCGGTCTTGGAAGTAGATACACCAGCCACACAGAATGCTCCTGAAAACATGGCGAGTTCAGTTGACCCTATGAGGGCCGTCATCGAAAAACGACCTAAGGGAGCCCTCTCGGCAGTAGCCGAAAAAATTGAATACTGGACGCAGGAGGGGCACAAGACCTTGTACTTGGTCGTCTCATTTTTACCATTGCCATCAACTAGCGGCAATACCACGGTTCAGCGCGCAATCGAGTTTTTCATGCCGCTGGGTCAGAGCGGAGAGTCGCAGCAATGGATTACTTCCAGTATGCGACTGCTATCGCTGGCTGCGCGGGGCGGTTTCCTGGAGCGTGCTCTGCGCGACATGCGTAAGGTGGCCTGGGACAGGGGCCCGGTGCGCTTGGGTACCCACCAGAAGGCGGATGGTTCGCGGGTGCCTATGTGGCACGACTCCGAAGTGGCTGCCATCGCTTTTGCCATCCAACGCATCATCGATGAGCGCAACGGTAACCAGACAGGCAACTGTCCTGCCTCTGACTCTGCCCATGAAAACGAGCCGGTCACCATGCCGCCGGCCATGATGGGCAAAAAATGCTCCGAGTGCGGCGCCCACGCCATGATCCGCAAGGACGGCTGCGACTACTGCACCCAATGTGGTCACATGGGGAGCTGTGGGTGAAGTTGCGCTGGCATTGGCAAACAATACTGCAGGCGCCGCATCGCCTGGCCTTTTTCCTGGGCATTGTTTTGCTGGTGTTTCAGAGTGCCTGGTGGAGTGTGGTGCAGTGGCACAGGTTGGGGGCGTCCTGGGGTATTAGCTATGCGGTCTCGCCCACCGTGATTCACTCGACTGCGATGACGCTGGGATTCATGCCCCTTCTTTTTGCCGGTTTTCTGTTCACTGCAGGACCCAAATGGCTGGGAGTCCGCCCGCCAATGATCCATCGCTTCTTCACCCCGTTGGGTCTTCAGTGCGCGGGCTGGTTGCTTTGGACCTTGGGTGGGCATGTCCATCTGCTGGTTGCCGTGGCGGGCGGCATGCTGACATGGGCTGGTCTGCTGTGGGTGCAGTTGATGTTTCTGCACTTGGTGTTGCAAAGTCCAGCGCCCGACAGGCTTCATGCCCAGCTGATTGCCGCAGCCGGTTTTATTGGGGTCATGGCTTTGGGTGCTGTGGTCTTGTGCCTGCTCCTTGGCAGCACAGGTCTTGCCAGGCCGCTGGTGCTGATGGCACTGTGGGGCTTTGTGGTCACCACTTTTGTAACGGTAGCTCATCGCATGTTGCCATTCTTTACAGCCAGCGCATTGCCAATACAAGTGGTTTGGCGACCTGTCTGGTTGCTGTATCTGCTGCTAGCAGTCGCTGGAGTGGAATCGCTGATTCCCTGGCTGGAATTTTTGGGCATGGGTAGTGGCGGCAACGGAGATCTATGGATGTTGGTGCGAGGACTATTCGAACTATCGGTAGGCGTCGCGCTGGTTTGGTTGTCCCTGTCATGGGGGCTTCTCAAAAGCCTTCAGATACGCCTGCTGGCCATGCTGCATGTGGGATTTTCCTGGCTGGGACTGTCTTTGTTGCTCTCGGGCATTTCGCAGTGCATTGGATCCTATACAGGCACACCCTACCTTGGCTTGGGACCACTGCACGCCCTGACCATGGGATTTCTTGGGTCTGTGGCGTTTGCCATGGTGACCCGCGTATCGCGCGGACACAGTGGCCGGCCTTTGGCGGTTGACAACCTAACCTGGTACGCCTTCTGGTTGCTGCAAGGGGTGGTCATGCTGCGTATCGTTGCCCATTTGCCCGGGGTTTCTTCTCAGGTGCTGGCTCTGACTGCAACCCTTTGGACCCTGGCTATGTTGGCCTGGACAGTGCCCATGTTGGGCTGGTACGGTCGTGCGCGCGCCGACGGGCAGCCTGGGTAGAGTTAGATCATCATGAATCCAATGGTTTACGACATTTGCTTGCTCTATGAACATCCAAAACTTCGATGATTTGCTCAGTGCCGCACGGGCCCAGCCCATACCGCAACGTCTTCTATTTGTTTTTGTGGGAGCCGAACTCCCCGAAGGGAGTACCCAGGAGCAGCGGTTGAATTTCGAGGCAGGGCAGGGTGGCGCACTTGTCCCTTTGATGTGCGTGGACAAAAGCCCGCAAGAGCTCGACTCATTCGAGACTCTGGTGCAAGAAGCCCGTGAGTTTGGGCAGCCATGGGTACTGGTTTTTGCGGCAGCCATGGGTGGCAGTGTGCAAAAACCACCCACCAGTGCCGACGCAGACCAGCCATTGCAAGCAATGGTCGAAGCCGTCAAGCGTGGGGACGTAGGCCTCTACATTCCCTTTGATGCAGATGGTATGGCGGTGCAAATCGGTTAGCGAAAAAGGAACAAATTCATCAGAGACCTTATGAGTAATCTGAAGATCGGAACGCGCCTCTCAATACCCATTGCTGCGCTGACCGTGACGACTCCTGGCCCACCGTTTGGCGATAGGCTTCGCTTTCGACAGCCGGCATCTATGGACTGGACAAACCTTGCGCAAGAATCTTTTTGAAGGTGTCAGCCTTCGCAGGCAGGTCGTTGCTTTCTTGATGCTGTGCTGTCTGGGTGTTACCGCCCTCGTTCTCGTCATTGGAAACGAATATGACGATTTGACCGTGTTGGCAGAACAGCTGAATCAGGCAGGTCGGCTGCGCATGCTTTCTCAACGCACCCTCCTGGAGGCAGAGGCCGTTCTCCGTGACGAGCCAGGCTCTGCAGAGGCTTTGCGTCGAACCCTGGTGGACTTCGAACAGATATTGACAATGCAATTGGCGCAGCAGCGTGCTGGAGTCGCCGGGTCCGATGGGCCTGCGTTAGATACATTGGAACGCGCCTGGACGGCTCTCAAACTGGGCAGTGAAGCTGCACTGGAGCGGCTACAAAACGAAGATAGGCAAGCCTATTCACACCAGGAAATGAGACGACTCAGCAACAACACGCTGGACGCTGCTGAATCCAATGTGCAAAGACTTTTGCCGAGGTTTGAGCAAGCTCGCCGTCAATTGCGGTGGCTGTTACCGGTTACTTTGCTTGTAGGAACTCTTCTGACAATATTGGTGTATTCCTTTATTAGTGCACGTCTTTTGTCGCCCATTTCCAGGTTGCGCCAGATGTTGGACAAACTGGGATCTGGTGATCTGGCTGCTCGAGTGACTGTGCAAAGCGAGGATGAGATTGGAATACTTTTTTCGCATGCCAATCAGGCTGCAGACACGCTTGAGCAGTCACAGCGAATGCAGGCCAATGGCGTGGAGCAATTGCGTGACAGCGAACTGAGAAATCGGACATTGTGGGAAATTACAAACGATGCCATCACTGTATTGGACGTGGACAGTGTGATCCGCTTTGCGAACCCTTCTGTTCGCACAATTTTTGGTTATGAACCGAAAGAGTTGATCGGGAAGCATATTGAGATATTGCAACCTCTGTCTTTGCGCAAGGCGCATCAAGAGGGTATGCGTCGCTACCAGCAATCTGGCGAGAGACGGTTGAACTGGTCGAATGTTGAGACCTCGGCGCTGCACAAGGCAGGGCATGAAATCAATGTGGATCTGTCGTTTTCCCAAATGCAGCTTACCAATACGCAGTGGTTTGTTGGTACTTTTCGTGACACCACCCAACGCAAGATGGAGCAAGAGAGGCTGCGTCTGAATGAAAGGGCCATGGAGGCGACCGGGGAGGGCATTCTAATTACCGACGCTCAAGAGTCGGGTCACCCCATCATCTATGCGAACCAGGCGATATCCGCCATCTCTGGCTTTCTCAACGCAGATGTGTTGGGCAAGTCTGGTCGCATTTTCTTTTCCGAAGAAGATTTACGAACTGCCGAGGTAGCTACATTGCGCAGGTTGCTCAAAAGTGGCAGCACAGGAACCGTAACGGTTCGATGCCATGGTATTGACGGCTCGCCTTTCTGGAACGAACTTTCAGTCGCACCAGTGTTGGATGCAAAAAATCGGGTGACACACTTTGTTAGCATTTTGAAGGATGTCACCGAACGCAAGCGCAACGAGGAAGCGTTGGTCCGAAGCGCCAACTACGATGCGTTGACCGGTCTACCCAATCGTGTGCTGCTCAATGATCGGATTGACCAAGAGCTTGTGTCTGCCAAGCGCTACCAGCGATCATTCGGCGTGCTGGCCATTGATTTGGATAACTTCAAAATTGTCAATGACAACCTGGGCCATGATGCCGGAGATCTCTTGCTGTGTGAGGCACGTGACCGGTTGATGGCCTGTGTTCGAGATAACGATACGGTCTCGCGCATCGGTGGAGACGAGTTCCTGCTGCTGCTCAGTGAACTGGTCGATCAAAGTGACGTAGACACTTTGGCACAGCGTGTGCTGATCTCCATGGAAAAGCCTTTCAGTATCTCTTCAAGCGAAGTGTTTGTCGGGGCCAGCATAGGTGCAGCCATCTACCCCCGGGACGGAACTTCCCGATCGGAACTGTTGCAGCATGCAGACATCGCCATGTACCGCGCCAAAGACCAGGGGCGTAACAACTACCAGCATTACGCCGAACACATGCAAACCCGCTTCAAAGTTCGCCTTTCCATGGAAACCCAGTTGCGGCGAGCGCTGGAGAACGAAGAGTTTGTGCTGCACTACCAGCCGCAGATTGAAGTCTCCAGTGGCAGGATTGCCGGTGCAGAAGCACTTATTCGCTGGAACAGTCCGGCATTGGGCATGGTGTCACCGGCGCAATTCATTCCTCTGGCCGAAGAAACCGGCCTCATTGTTCCGATTGGAGTCTGGGTGATAGACCGTGCGATGCACGATGTAAAAACGTGGTCAGAGCTGGCGGGTGGTGAAAATTGCCAGGTGGCAATCAATATGTCGGCCAGACAATTCAATCAGCTAGATCTGATGGATGTCGTCTCCAGAGGATTGCAAAAGTATGAGC
>CAJBMJ010000582.1 GCA_903954045.1 uncultured beta proteobacterium
CTTCGCGCTGGGGCTGTGCCTGCTGTCGGTGCGCTGGGGGGCACATATGACGCTCATTCCCAACCCGCGTGACTTTGGCAAGTTTGTAGAAACGCTCAAAAAGCGGCCTTTTCATATGCTGCCCGCGGTCAATACGCTATTTAACGCGCTGCTCCAGCACCCCCAGTTCAAGTCGCTGGACTTCTCTACGTTGTATGTCTCGCAGGCAGGTGGCATGGCCGCCAGTGAGGGCACGGCCAAAAAGTGGATGAGCACCACCGGTTGCCCCATGGTGGAAGGCTGGGGTATGAGTGAGACCTGCGCCATGGGCACCAACAACCCAGTCACCTCGGCAAAATTTACCGGAACCATCGGCCTGCCCCTGCCCAGCATTGACATCGCCATCAAGGATGCCGAAGGCAACTCTCTGCCCCAAGGCCAGTCTGGGGAAATCTGCATCAAAGGCCCTAACGTGATGACAGGCTACTACCAGCAGCCCGAAGAAAACGCCAAAGCCTTTACTGCCGATGGGTTCATGCGCACCGGTGATGTGGGGATCATGGATGAACGCGGCTACACACGCATCGTCGACCGCATCAAGGACATGATTCTGGTGAGCGGCTTCAATGTGTTTCCCTCCGAGCTGGAGAACGTTATTTCCACCTGTAAGGGCGTGCTGGAGTGCGCAGTGATCGGCATCCCCGACGAAAAGCAGGGCGAAGCCATCAAGGTGTACATCGTGCGCAGCGACCCGACCCTGGCCGAGTCCGATGTGCAGGACTTTTGCGAAGAAAACCTTACCGGGTACAAGCGCCCTAAGTACATCGAGTTTCGGGACGATCTGCCCAAATCCAATGTAGGCAAAATTTTGCGGCGCGAACTGCGCAGTGGTAAGTAAGGGGAATATTCAATGGCCATTACCAAAGGTTTTCGCGCGCTGGTGGACGAGGCTATGGCACAGGTCACCACCTACAGCGTGGAACAGGTGCGGGAGCGGCTCAGCGATACCGATGTACAGATCGTGGATATTCGCGATATCCGCGAGTTGAACGAAGGCACCGTGGTGGGCGCATTTCATGCGCCTCGCGGCATGCTCGAATTCTGGGTCGACCCTGATTCGCCGTACCACAAGAAAATTTTTGCCGACGAGGGCAAGGAGTTCATCCTGTTCTGTGGAGCAGGCTGGCGTAGCGCATTGGCGGCCAAGGCCCTACAGGACATGGGCATGACCAATGTGGCCCACATCGACGGCGGCTGGGCCGATTGGGTGAAGCAGGGTGCGCCTACCGAGACGCTGGAGGTGCAAAAGGCCCGGCGCGCTGCCAAAGTTTGATGCGAAATTGGCCTCTAGCGATTGATTTACAAGCGTAGGGCGCTTCTGAATCGATAGCATGTGGTCTTTGACTACAGTTTCCCCGGTTACGCCAGTAGCGTGGACGGCACAGTCTGGCGCCGGAACTCCGCAGGCGCCTGCCCCGTCCAGCCCTTGAACGCCCGGATAAAGCTCTTCTCGTTGCGAAATCCGGCAGCTTCAGCCACCTGCTTGATGGGGCGGTCGGTTCGATGAAGAAGCTCTAGGGCACGCCCCCGGCGGACTTCGTCTTTGAGACCCTGCAAGTTGGCGCCTTCTTCCTTGAGCTGGCGATGCAAGGTGCGGGGGGAAACGTGCAGCAGGGCGGAAAGTGCTTCGGCACTGTGAGTTTGC
>CAJBMJ010000583.1 GCA_903954045.1 uncultured beta proteobacterium
CAGCGTCAGTGCCATGAAGTGCAGGGTCAGCGCCATTCGTTGCGCCATTGGCGAGGTTGCCGCATTGCCAGGCTGGTATTGCCTTATTGACGAAGCGAAACAGCAACTCAGGGTGAGGAAACCAATCTTTGCAGGTTCTACTTCCGCAATGACACCGTCGAATGCCGCAATAACGGCATCCACTGCCGCAATGACACCGTCCACACCCGCAAAGACAGAATTGACCGCCAGGCGCAAACGTAATGCTGGTGCGGATTTCCAAGGGGTGGCGGCTTCGCTATAAGATAAGGATAAGACACCTACAAGAGTGTCTAATCATAGGGGTTATAAGCCCCGTCGCTCGCTATCGCGCCGAGGCTCATAACCCGAGTTGGATACGCATCATCCTGATGTTGAGACGATAGATCATTCCCTGGCTAGAACAATCCCACCCCAAAAGCCCCTCCCACGGAGGGCCATGTTTCGGCAGTGGTCAGTTCAACCATTGTGCCTGCTAGTCAGGACAGCATCAGCTCCATGCAATGATTGAAATCATGTTGAAGCTCGGTGGCCGAAGCATCTGGCGTTTGAAGATTCGACTCGCCGTTGCGACTCAGAATGCGACCAATGTGCTCGACAACCTGAGCGTACGGGAAGTCGCCAAGTAAGCATCGGTCATATTCCGTAATGTCAGAAGCTGGCAGCATGGAAAGCTCAGCAACTGGCTTCCACATTTCATCTGCCCAATCGCATTGCGACTTCGTCAATTCCGAGTCTTTGCCTTGTGAAAGGGAATGACCAGCAAACTTTTCCTGGATGAAATTCAAATATGCGGTGCTTCCTGGGAACACAGTTTCTGGGTCGAAAGACCAATCATCCTTTTTTGGCAGCAACCGACCCTGCTTTCTCACCGTATCAATTTCAACACTGGAATTCGATTTCTCCATGTATAGCACCGCCTCGGGCAGGGTCTGGACCATGGTAGGCAGCACCAGTTGGAAGAGTTGGTTGACAAGCGACACCGAGTCCAATCCCCTCGCGCTGCGATTCTGGATCTTGGTCTTGAGTTTATTGATCCGTTTACGTGCTTTCATGTTATGCCCCCGCCTTGACTGTTACAACCATCAAGTCGTCATTGGCACAGTCTTTGGCCGCGACAGCGGTTAGCACGGAAGGGCTTGCGCTTGACTGATTTCCAAACACCTCCCAACCCGCGCGGGGTGCCCGTGCAAAAAGCTCGATGCGGTTGTGCACACCTGGGTAGAGCTTCTCAATCCGTTGGTGAACTACATCGGGTTTGCTACTGTGGGTCGTCACTGGCGCATCGAAAACGGATGATTCACGCACCTTTGTTCCGGCGGTACTCAGACCATTTCGACGTTTGCCAACCAATACCAGCTCATGGCGGGCAATGGCCGTTCCACCGGCACACGTAAGCTTGCCTCCGGTCTTGTGCCAAACCCAGCTCGTAACGAATTGGTCAAAGCCCCAACTTTGCATTACGCGCAGACCCTCCGGCAATAGACTGGCTGGACACCACAGAAACAGCATGGCATCGTCTGCAAGCGTATCTGCCAAAGGCAAGGCACAGATGTCATCCATGGTCATCGTGGGATAGACGTTGTGGGGCAATACCGATGAAGTGGTTCCAGACCGTGTATTGGCCATGCCGTAATCCCAGGGCGGGTCAGCCAGGACGATGCCGTGCTTGACACCTGTGGGCAGGGCCATGTTCTTCTGACTGATGGCGGCTTGTTTTGTCAATCGCTTGGTGCGGGACTCTTCACTGAGTTGTGCCTTGACACCCGCTGCAATTTTGAGGGCAGCACGCTCGTCACTGGTCAGCAACGCACGCACTCCCTTGCTGGTCTTGGATTTGAGTGCCTCCACTGCGGCATTCAACTGGCATGAACCCGTTCTCACCTCGGCGATCAACGCTGGGTCGGCAGCTTTAAGGATCTGGGTAGCCTTCTGCACAGCATCACGACTGACAGCAAACAATTTGCCCGCTTCTACCTGAGTCAAACCTAATGCCTGAGTCCCGGCTGCAGATTTGTCGGTTGTTGTTTGCCCAGGTTGTCGTGTGGCCAGTGGCGCGGCCAACATTGCGCGCTGCCCCGTCGTCAGATGGCGCCGATTGACATTGCGCAGGTAAGCCGTGGACTTCACAACGTCATACGAAGTGGCGTCATCCAGAGTCTGCACCAATGGTGTGATGCCCAGTTCGGCACATGCACGATAGCGGTGGCGGCCATCGATGATTTTTCCCTGCCATACGAGGATCGGTACGTGCTGACCGTTTAGGGTGATCGAGTCTTTAAGCCCTTCGAACTCATCG
>CAJBMJ010000584.1 GCA_903954045.1 uncultured beta proteobacterium
ACTGTGCGTCCTCTGGACTTGCGTGGTCGTCAGATGAGCGTGAATGGTCGCGGCGAATCTACCAGCAATGGCGCACAGATCGCTGGAACATCCGCAAATGGAGCCCGCCTCAGTGCTTCTTACATTGACCAGTTTGCAGACAACACCATTGGTGTTGCTTTGGGCTTTGCGCATCTGGACAGCCCTGGTCAGGAAAGGCATCAGAATTCGTGGTGGTGGGGTAATTCAGCCATCTGGTGGGGTGGTTTCCGCGGGCTTGAGAATGTAGATGACAAGAAGGCGCCCAGCACGTTGCAAGGTTTCGACGCGAGCGTGGTGTCCACTACCTCGGTCCGGGATGGACTCATGGGCGTGTTGGAGTTCAGGCCCAACAAGGACGTCCGCAGCACAGTGGATTTGTATTACTCCAAGTTCTCCCAGGCCTCTCAAGGACGTGAGTTTCAAGTTAACCTGATGCCCGACTGGAGTGGCAATGGAACGCCAGGCGGCCCGGTCTCCGGTGGCCCGATTTTCAGCAATTACAAGACAATTGACATGGTCGGTGGCGCCGTCATGCAAACGGGCACCGTCTCAAATGTCGATCCGCTCATGCTCACGCGATACGGCAAGCGCGAAGACAGGATCACTGCATTGGGCTGGAAAAATGAAGTCAAGCTGGGCGACTGGAAGACCGAGGCAGACCTGAGTTACTCCAAGGCGACACGTGACGAATTCAAAGGTGAAATCACTGCATCACCGACCGCGCTATCGGGTTTCACAAACTTCTATAACGAAACCGGAAGTGGCTTCTCTCGCTACCCTACGACCCTGAATTGGGCGGCGCCGGGCGCGGTGCAATTGCGCGGCGTAGGGGCCTGGGGTAATTTGAACGGTGTTTCCAAGGTTGGAACAGGCTCACCGATTACCGTTTCGGACGAAATGCAGGCTTTACGTGTTTCAGCGAAGCGTGATCTTGATTGGGGCGCAGTCAGCAACTTTGAGGGCGGTGTGAACTATACCGACCGCAAGAAAGACAACAACAGTAGCTCGACCATTTACGCACTGAAAAATGGAACTGCCTGTTTTGGCGGAGACATTTGTGCACCGATCCCGACAGGCATGTTGCAAGCTCCCGCAGATCTTGGGTTTGCCGGAAATCCTGCCCTCGTCAGTTTTGACATGCGCGATTTTCTGGCGAGCAACCTTTACAACCAAGGCGTGGAAGGCGCTGATCAAGCACCGGGGCGCATTTGGGGCGTCCAAGAAAAAGTCACCACACTCTTTGGAAAGTTGGGTCTTGACTTCACGGCGGGCGTACCAATTCGCGGTAACTTTGGAGTGCAAGTTGTGCAGGCCAAACAGACCGCAACTGGACTGGCATGGGACAACGTGAAGAAAGCTGGCGTTCAGCAGACAGGTGGAAAAGATTACACAGATGTTTTGCCCAGTTTGAATTTGGCTGCGGATGTGGCCGCCAATACGATGGTCAGATTTGGTGCTGCGCAAGTTGTTGCGCGTCCAGACATGGAAGCCATGCGCGCAGGAATGGGTAGCGTTTCAATCGCGACCACTGGCGCCAAAGCCGGAATGCCTAGCGCCAGTGGTGGAAATCCGGGGCTTGAGCCTTGGCGTGCCACTGCATTAGACCTGTCGGTAGAGAAATACTTTGGCAAACGGAGTTATGTGGCCGCTGCGGTGTTCCATAAACGATTGCACTCAACCATCTATAGCCAGACGGACTACGCCTACAACTTTGCTGGTTTGCCAAACCTTGATACGGCAAAGACGCTGATTGGTGAATACACGAGACCGGCAAATGGCACCGGCGGCATCATCCAAGGTTCAGAGCTTAGTGTGGCGCTGGATGGCGCATTACTGAGTCCTAGTTTGGATGGTTTTGGAATCATCGGTAGCTTGTCCAATACCCGTAGCGATGTTCCTGGTCAGAAGAACAAGAACGGGACCCGTGATCTATCCAAGCCGATAGAGGGTCTGTCAGGTCAAGTTAGAAGTATTACTGCGTATTATGAGAAGAATGGCTTTCAGGCCCGGATCGCTCAACGTTACCGTTCGCAGTTTGTGTCGGAAGTTCGCGCCACGTGGATTGACACATCTTTGGCTACGATTGAAGAGGAAACGCTGACAGACCTACAGATTGGCTACTCCTTTGAGACCGGTGCATACAAAGGGCT
>CAJBMJ010000585.1 GCA_903954045.1 uncultured beta proteobacterium
CCACTCCACTTTTACATCGGTTTACCAATGAAAGGGGACGTGACCATGACCAATCTCACCCTCTACCCAGCCGACATCGCCGAGATGTCCGTGTCACAAATCGCCCGGCTCTCACCACTGCAAAAGCATGAAATCAGCAAAAACCTGATCGAAGCCAGCGCATTTCTAAAAAAGCAATTGGCGAAGCTGGATGCCGCATTGGAGCAGGAATATTCAGCAAAAGCAAAAGCTGCATTACTGGAATCCGGTCGTGATTTTGGCACCGCTCACATCAATGACGGTCCATTGCGAATCAAGTTTGATCTTCCAAAAAAAGTCACATGGGATCAAAAGCAACTCGGCGACATCGCTGAGCGTGTGGCTGCATCAGGTGACCAGGTCAAAAGCTACATCGACATCAAGTTGTCGGTGTCTGAGTCCCGTTACACCAACTGGCCACCGGCGTTGCAGCAGCAGTTTGCCGCTGCCCGCACCGTGGACGCTGGAAAACCGTCCTTCACGTTGACCCTTGTCGAGGAGGTGCAGTGATGGAGCAGTTGAAATTTCACCCTGTCAGTGAGATTTTCCCGAGCATGCCCCAAGCTGAATTCGACGCGCTGGTGGCCGACATCACGGCCAACGGTCTGCGCGAGCCGATCCACATCATGGGAGACAGCGTCGTTGATGGTCGTCACCGGTACCGCGCCTGCTTACAAGCAGGTGTCGAGCCACAGTTCGTGGTGGTGCCGGACGGCAGTGACTTGAACGCCTTGGTCATTAGTCTGAACCTGCGTCGGCGGCATCTCGATGAGAGCCAGCGCGCAATGGTGGCTGCACGCTTGGCCAATTTACCACTTGGTTCAAATCAGCATGCGCAAATTTGCGCACCCTCGCAGGACAGTGCCGCAGAAATGCTCAATGTGAGTCGACGCACGGTGCAACACGCCCGTGCTGTCCTTGAGCATGGCGCGCCAGAGCTTGCAACAGCTGTTGACTCTGGTGTCATTGCGGTTTCCAGCGCAGCGGCTTTGAGCCGTCTAACCGTGGACGCACAGCAGGCAGTGCTATCTCGCACGCCCCAGGAGATTCGCGCCATTGCACAAGATGTGGGCAACCGCATCCAAAGCGCTGGCGTGGTCGGCCAGTCTGCTGTGCGCATCTTCGATGAGGTTGCCCAGGCGACCGGACTTGATGGTGCGCAGCAACTTGCAGTAGTTCAAGTCCTCAAGGATCAGGCAACTCCGCTGCCAACGCCGATGGAGGCAAAGCGCATCGCTTCTGAAGGTGCCAAAGGTCTGCTGGTACTCGGCAGCGATGGCTGCTATCACACAGCGCCCGGCGACCCCGATGAAAACGCTCGTATGCAGCAGTGGCTGAACTTGCGCGAGGGGCTTGAGCCTCTGGCCAAGCTGAAGTTTTCAGCAAAAGAGGCCTTTGCGTCCATTCCTTCCTACCAGCAGAAAAACGTCACCGACTGGCTTTCCAGCGCCGTGCCTTACCTCAATCAACTCAATTCACTTTGGAGCCAAGCCCATGCGTAATCCAACCCTCACCCACCTGCGCGAAGCGGTGCGCAATGAAATCACACAATCCTTTGATTGTTTTGGTTTCGCCAAACCGCGTGACATCGCAAAACTGGTCTGCACAGCCAATCCCGAGAGCATTGCCGCCATTGGCGCTCAGTTGGCAGAAAACGCCATCACCGATGTGGCTCGCCGTGAACTCAAAAACAGCACCAAAAGCTGTGAGTCAAGCATGCAAATGCTGCTCCCAGGTGTGCCCGAAGTGATGGCACGCCTGCTGCCACCAGCCATCAGCATCCCCAGCGAGGACGACTCAAACGACGAGGGTGTCGTCTACAAGCCTCTGGCCAAGGTCACCTTTGGCGAGCTGGGCGCGCACTTGGACATGCTGACAAGCCAGATTCGGGCCGACATCAGTCGCCACCGGGCTCTGACCGAACTCCATGACATGGCGCTGGCCATGGGTGCTATTGGCGACAGTTGTGTTTTTGATGTCCTTGGTGCATCCGAACACATGGAAGCGGAGGTGGCTTAAATGGCACTCCCCATCATTACTGCTGATCAGCGTCGCGCGCAGCGCCGTGGTGTCAAGATCGTCATTCTGGGTGTCAGTGGCATCGGTAAAACGACCCAACTGAAATCGCTCGACACCCACTCAACCTTGTTCATTGACTTGGAGGCTGGTGACCTGTCGGTATCCACCTGGGATGGCGATTGCCTGCGACCGCGCACCTGGCCTGAGTTTCGGGATTTGGTGGTCTATCTGGCAGGGTCCAACCCGGCGCTGCCCGAGCAGTCACCGTTCTCAACGGCGCACTTTGACCATGTCTGCTCGGTCTATGGTGATCCGGCCAGCCTGGACAAGTACCAGACCTACTTTTGCGACTCCATCACGGCGCTCTCTCGCCTGTGTTTTAACTGGGCCAAGAGTCAGCCAGCCGCATTTTCTGACCGAACTGGAAAGCCGGATTCGCGCGGCGCGTACGGTCTTTTGGGCCAGGAAATGGTCACGGCGCTGACCCACTTGCAGCACGCCCGAGGCAAGAACGTGGTGTTTGTGGCAATCCTGGACTGCAAAACCGACGACTTCGGCCGCAAGGTGTTTGTGCCACAGATCGAGGGCAGCGCCACCGCATTGCAACTCCCGGGCATCGTGGACGAGGTGGTTACCTTGGCTGAAATCAAGGCTGATGACGGTAGTTCCTACCGGGCATTCGTC
>CAJBMJ010000586.1 GCA_903954045.1 uncultured beta proteobacterium
GCCTGGCAGCGGCACGTTTGGTATGGAGGCGGTGGCCCGGCAGTTCGCAACGGGCAAAAAGACGCTGGTCATTCGCAACGGCTGGTTCAGCTACCGCTGGACACAGATTTTTGAGATGGGCAGCATTCCCGCTGAGTCCACCGTGCTCAAAGCCCGGCGCTTGAACGACAGCAAGCAGTCGCCCTGGATTCCCTGCCCCATCGACGAGGCCGTTGCTGCCATTGCTGAGAAAAAGCCTGATGTGGTGTTTGCCCCCCATGTGGAAACGGCAGCCGGAATGATCCTGCCGGACGACTATCTGAAAAAGCTGGCCGATGCGGTGCATGCGGTGGGTGGCCTGCTGGTACTGGACTGCATCGCGTCCGGCGCCATGTGGGTCGATATGGAAGCCACCGGGGTGGATGTGCTGGTGAGTGCGCCGCAAAAAGGCTGGAGCGGCTCACCCGCCTGCGCCATGGTGATGCTCAGTGAGCGCGCCCGCCAGGCCATTGACGGCACCGTCAGCACCAGCTTTGCATGCGACCTGAAAAAATGGCTGCAGATCATGGAAACCTTCGAAGGCGGTGGTCATGCGTACCACACCACCATGCCGACCGATGCGCTGGCCCGCCTGCGCGATGTGATGGAAGAAACCCGTGCCTACGGTTTTGAAAAGGTGCGCGCCGAACAAATCGCGCTGGGCAGCAAGGTGCGCGCCCTGTTCGAGAGCCGCGGCATCCAGAGCGTGGCAGCCGAAGGTTTCAAGGCGCCAGGCGTGGTAGTGAGCTACACCGAAGATGCTGGCCTGCAAAACAGCAAGAAGTTCCTGGCGTTGGGTCTGCAAACGGCTGCCGGTGTGCCGCTGCAATGTGACGAGCCAGCCGACTTCTCCACCTTCCGCGTGGGTCTGTTTGGCCTGGAAAAATTGCACAACATCGACCGCAGCGTGGGCCATCTGGCCGCTGCGCTCGATCAGATGGGCGTCACTTAAAAATAACGGTCTTGTGGCCGTTGAGCAGCACGCGGTGCTCGCTGTGCCACTTGACGGCGCGGGCCAGCACCTGACTCTCGGTGTCGCGGCCCTGGGTGGTGAGGTCTTCCACCGTCTTGCTATGGTCCACGCGGGCTACGTCCTGCTCAATGATCGGGCCTTCATCCAGGTCTGCCGTCACATAGTGTGCTGTGGCGCCAATGAGCTTCACGCCCCGGTCATGGGCCTGGTAGTAGGGCTTGGCGCCTTTGAAGCTGGGCAGGAAAGAATGGTGGATGTTGATAGCCTTTCCTGAGAGCCTGCGGCACATCTCGTCGCTCAGTATTTGCATGTAACGCGCCAGCACCACCAGTTCTGCGCCTTCAGCTTCAATGATCTCCAACTGTTTGGCCTCTGCCTGCTGCTTGGTGGCTGCTGTCACGGTAATGTGATGGAACGGTACGTTGTAGCTGGCCGCCAATTGGTAAAAGTCGCGGTGGTTGGAGATGATGGCGCGAATATCCAACGGGAGCAGCCCGCTTTTCCAGCGAAATAGCAGGTCGTTGAGGCAATGGCCCTCTTTGCTTACCAACAGCACTGTTTTCATGGGCTGGGCCGTGGCATGCAGACTCCAGCGCATGGCAAACGGACTGGCAAATCCCTCGAGCTTGCCTTGGAGTTCGGCATGGGTGTGTGCGGAGCAGCTGAACTGCACCCGCATGAAAAACAGCCCGGTGTCGGGGTCGTTGTACTGGGCTGCTTCTTCAATATTGCCTGCGTGCTCCAGCAAAAAACCGGAGACTGCGTGCACCAGACCGAGGCGGTCGGGGCAGGAAAGGGTAAGGATGAAAGTCTGACTCATAATGCCGAATTGTCGCAGCAACATCAAAACACACAGGAGCCAGTTGCCATGCAGATCAAAGTCCTCATCGCATTGGGAGCCTTGTCGGCTCTGCAACTGGGCTGCGCAGTTCCGCCCACGGACCCGTCAGAAGTTAAAGCACTTCGCCCCGGCATTTTGTCGGGTTACATGCCTGCGGGAAGTTGGGTCGACAGTCTGGCGCTCCTGCCGCCGCCGCCTGTTTCTGGTTCACCGGGCCAGATGGCAGACGATGCGGCCTACCAGGCCAGCCGCAAGCTCAAAGATACTGCGCGCTGGCAGCTGGCTGAAAAAGATGCGGTGCTGATGTTTCCCAAGGCAGCCGAAGCCTTTTCCTGTGCCTTGGGTATCCCGGTGACGCAAGAGGGTACGCCGCACCTCAACATGCTGCTGCGTCGCACACTGGCGGATGCCGGGCTCGCCACGTACCGGGCCAAAGACAATTACAAGCGCCAGCGCCCCTTCATGGCCGGCAACGATGCCATCTGCACACCTGCTGAAGAAGCCTCCTTGCGCAAGGATGGCTCCTATCCTTCGGGCCATGCAGCACTGGGTTGGGCCTGGGGCCTGGTGCTGACCGAAGTAGCGCCAGAACGTGCCAATGCGCTGGCACAACGCGCCCATGCTTTTGGCCAGAGCCGGGTCGTGTGCGGCGTGCACTGGCAAAGTGACGTCGATGCCGGGCGCCTGGTGGCCTCAGGGGTCGTGGCTCAACTGCATTCCAATGCAGAGTTCAACAGCCAATTGGCCTTGGCACGCAAAGAGTATGAAACCGAGCGCGGCAAGGTCGGCTCGGCACCTGCGTCCTGCGCTTTGGAAAACCAGGCACTGGCCAGGTAAAACCGGATTTTTGCGCCCGCCCGAAGCGCAGTTCAGTGCATGACTACCGGGTTCTGGGCCAGTTCTGCGTAACGCTCCAGGGTGTCTTCCACCTCTTCCTGGGTGGGCGTGTTGACCTGCCAGGCCGAGATGTGCTGCTGGAACAATTCGGCCCACGAACCATCCAGGTACACCTCTTTGCCCGAACGTTTGTCGATGATCTCGAAGCCGTGGCGCGCCAGCATAGGGCCTTGAACCGGAGCCTGCTCGGACTTGCTGGCACCGCTGGGACGCTCTATGGCCGTGTCGCGGTTGGCCAGCATGTGCGTCACGGAATAGGTTTCAGAGTCGTAGAGTGTGTGCATGGTAGGTAGTGGTTCTGGATTGCACTGCAGTTGGAGGCGTGTGTTGCGGATTCAAGGGTAACAGGAAACGCCATTGAGCACTTGCGCTTCATGGTTTTTCGCTGGTAGACCACTGTTGCTCTACAAAATCGCCGTTCGACTGCGTCAGACGAATACGCACGGGCAGGTATTCCATGCTGGGCGCCAACCAGATTTCCCCCTTGGTGTCGAACTCCGTTGCGGGCTCGCGGGTGAGTTTGAGGCCTTGCACCTTGCCGCCCGGCAGATTCAGGCTCTCCAGCGTTCCCACCTTGAAAGCCCATTGTTCCGAAGACCTCGGACCGATGGCCTGAAATTCGAGCGTGCTGCCTGGCGGGTGGCGTTTGACGTTGCCGCCCAGCAGCGAAGCCAGTTGCAGGAACACGCTGAGCTGGTCCTGGGCCAGCGGCTGCAAGGCCACTTCGGGCGTGTTGGCGCTAAAGATCACCTTACCTTTGTTGCGCTCAAAGTGAGCTGCCACTTCGCTGCGCACCTTGTCGCCAAAGCGTACCGGCTCCAGGCCGAGGTTGGTAATCTGCCCCTTGCTGGTCTGCACTCTGGAGCCCAGCAGAAAGTGGCTGATTTCAAGCCGGGCGTTGTAGCTGGCCTCGTCGTGCACCCACAGCAACTCTCCATTGGCAGCATAGGGAAAGCCTTTGACTTCGCCGTTGATCTTGTAGCGCATACGCACCGAACCCGGCAGCACCAGCGCGTGGGGCGCCTGGGTCACCGCCTGTTTGGCTGGCGGGGCGGCTGCGGGAATGGGAGCGGGAGGTGCTGAACTTTCTTTGGTCGGTATCTGGGGCGATTCCGCAGCGGCCGGGCTGCTTGCCGAAAGTTGGGTGGGCTCCAGAGCCGCTCCCACGGGTGAATTTGCTATGGTTTCGGGAGCTGCTTGCGCAGTATCTGCAAGCGCTACAGCCTGATTTGATTCATTTTTTGCGGTGTCTGTCGGTCTGTTTTGCCCCGGGATTGCCTTTTTGGCAGCTGTTTTGGCAGCAGCGGGCTCGGGACTGGGTTTGGTTTCTGCAGCCGCAGGCAAGGTTCGTGTGGTGAAGGCCGCCAGAATGGTTTGGTCGACTGCGGCCAGGGCGCCTTCCATGGTGGGGAAGGTGGCCAGTGGCATGCCACGCAGCACAACCCAATGGCCCAGCACCACCATCAACACCAGCCAGGGCAGGCCCTTAAGGGAGCGGCGGATACCGGTAGAGCGCGTCATGGTGGGGGCGTTGGAAGTTGGCGTTGAAGGAGGGCAGAGCTGCAACTACAACGTTTTCAGTGTAATTCAGGGGGACAGGGCCGGTTCAAATGGGGCGAAAATGGCCATATGAAATTTGCTAGCTACAAAGACGGCTCCCGCGACGGCCAGCTGGTGGTGGTCTCCCGCGATCTGACGCAGGCCCACTTCCCCTCCCATGTTGCCAATAAATTGCAGCAGGTACTCGACGACTGGAATTACCTGTCCCCCCAGTTGCAGGACGTGTACGACGCGCTCAACGCAGGCCGCGCGCGCCACGCCTTTCCGTTTGACCCATCCCAATGCCTGGCGCCACTGCCGCGCGCTTACCAGCGCGTAGAGAGTGTGGCCTTTGCCGCGGGAGACGCGCCTTCGGAGCCGGTCATGGTGCAGGCCTGCAGCGACAGTCTTTCGGGACCGCGCGACCCCATGGTGTGCGGCAGCGTGGCCTTTGGACCGGATTTCGAAGCCGGGCTGGCGGTCATCACGTCCGATATTCCGATGGGCTGCCCCTCAGACCGCGCGCTGGAAGGCGTGCGGCTGCTGGCCCTGGCCAACTCCCTTTATTTGAGGACTGTTGCGCCCTCGATAGGCTCCCGGCCTTCCACGGCGTTCAGCCCGGTCGCTGTAACGCCTGATGAACTGGGTGAAGCCTGGTCCCGTGGCCGGGTGCACCTGACCTTGCAAACCACCTGGAACGGCCGCAAGGTCGGCATGTGTGAGGCTGGCTCCAACATGACATTCCACTTCGGTCAGTTGATTGCCCACCTGTGCCGTACCCGCAGACTGCGTGCTGGCAGCATCATCGGAAGTGGTGCTGTGGCCAACCAGGGCACAGAAAAGAAGGGCCGTTGGGACTGGCCCCTTGGGTACAACAGCATTGCTGCCAAGCGCGCCATGGAAGCCATTCAGGACGGTCAGCCCAGCACCGACTATCTGCAAGCGGGCGATACGGTGCGCGTGGAGATGAAAGGCCGCGACGGGCACAGCGTCTTTGGCGCCATAGAGCAGGAAGTCAGCCTTTTGCCAGCTGCAGCACAAAAGTCTTGATGCCACGCAGCAGCATCTCCACTGCCACCGATACCAGTACCAAGCCCATCAGCCGCTCGACGGCAGTGACAAGCCTGTCACCAATAAAGCGCTGAATCCGCTCAGCCGATACCAGCACGACAGCGCTCACCGCCATGGTGATACACAGGGCGCCGATCCACTCCATGCGCCTGTCCGGTTGTTGCGACACCAGCAACAACACCGTGGCCAGTGCGGAAGGCCCCGCAATCGCTGGGACCGCCAGCGGCACAATGAGCGGCTCCTGCAACTGCTCTTCGTCGGGACGCGGCGGTGGCGGAAACACCATGCGCAGCGCAATCAGAAACAAAATCACGCCGCCGCCAATTTGAAGCGCCAGCTCGCTCAGGTTCATCACCCGCAAAAAGCCTTCGCCCACAAACATAAAGGTCAGCAGCAGCACAAAGGCAATCATGATTTCCCGCAGGATCACCCAGGGGCGCCGAGCGGGCGGCACGGGCTTGAGCGCATTGGCAAAGATCGGAATATTGCCAATCGGGTCGGTGATCAGCAGCAGCAGGATGGTGGCTGACCAGAAGGTGTAGGTTGTCATGTGGCGTACAGCGTGTCCAGGGATTGAAAGCCCTTGACCTCGATCGGGTTGCCAAAGGGGTCCAGAAAAAACATGGTCCACTGCTCACCGCTTTGTCCGGCAAAACGCAGCTGGGGTTCAAGCACAAACGCTATCTTGGCATCGGTCAGGCGTTGGGCCATGGCCTGCCAGTCGGGCAGCGCCAATACCAGGCCGAAGTGCGGCATCGGGACCAGGTGGTCACCGACATGGCCGGTGGCTGCTGTGGCAAAGGGCGTGCCCAGGTGCAGCGAGAGCTGGTGGCCGAAGAAGTCGAAATCTACCCAGGTTTCAGTACTGCGCCCTTCGGCGCAACCCAGTACACCGCCATAAAACTGGCGGGCGATATCGAGGTCGGTAACGTTGAAGGCAAAGTGAAAAAGACTGCGCATGGGGCGCAGGATATCAGCCTTGCCGCTCAATCAGGCGCGTTCGGCTTTTTCCTGGCAAGGGATGCAGCGTGCAGCATCGGGCGTGGCCTGCAGGCGGGCGGGGGCAATGTGCGTACCGCAATCAGTGCACTCGCCGTAAGTGCCGGATTCGATGCGTTTGAGCGCGGCTTCCACCGCACCCAATTCAGCGGTCTCGTGGGCATCCAGCGCAAATTCCAGGTCCTTCTCGGTGGTGGTCTGGGCCGGTGAATCCTCGCGCGACGAAAAGTGTTCCGCAGACGCTTCGGCGCGGGTCAGGTTGCCGCCGCGCAGTGTGTTGAGCTGCGCCACCAGCGAACTGCGTTGTTCCAGAAGTTGGGATTTCAGGGCAGGAATGTCGAGCTTGGTCATGGTCTTGTTTTGCGGTTGAAAGGTCTATGGGATGGAAGAATCATGCGCGGCACCTTGGTGAAAGTCTTTGACTGAGGTCAATCTTTGCCAGCGCCTGGTGCTTCGTACATAATCCTCGCCTATGTCATTTCTGCAATTTCTGCGACAAACACGGCTTCTGGCCAGCGGCATGCTGGCTTGGGTGCTGTTGTCCATGGCAGTTGCAGTGGCTGCGCC
>CAJBMJ010000587.1 GCA_903954045.1 uncultured beta proteobacterium
GTACGCCACTTTCTCGATGGTGAAATTCAGTGCAGCGGCCACAACACAGGAAATGATCAGTGCAATGAGCAGAATCACGTACCCGGGGGTTCCCGGCATGGATTCCTGCATCAGACCAATGATGGTCCAACTGGTCAGTGCCCCCACCATCATGACTTCGCCGTGCGCAAAGTTAATCAGGTTGATGATGCCGTACACCATCGTGTAGCCCAGGGCAATGAGCGCATACATGCTGCCCAGCACCAGACCGTTGATGATCTGCTGTATCAATATATCCATAGACTTCTCCGATTTTTGGCCGGCGCAGTAGCAAACAATCTGGCTCAACCAGATGCTGCCAAGCGGTGCGGCCTTGTGGGCTGTACCAATTCTTAAGCAAGAAACCCGCCACGACGGGTGATGTGACGGTCAAGTGGGGGGGATTGTAGCGAAGGGAAGCGGACTTCCAGCCCCGAACCAGCGGGGGTTTACCCTTGCGTCACATGATCAAGATCAAGGCGATAAGCGACTTCAATTTTGACGATTGCGCTCTGCCAGAGAACGAAGTTTTTCAGCAATGCGTATTTCGAGCCCCCGCTCTACTGGACGGTACCAAGGGGTCGCTTCGATACCGTCTGGCAGATAACGCTCGCCCGCTGCGAAACCGCCCTCCTCGTCATGGGCGTAGCGGTAACCTTTGCCGTAATCGAGTTCCTTCATGAGCTTGGTCGGAGCGTTTCTTAGGTGCATGGGTACCGGGCGGGTTCCGTCTTTTTTGACCAACGCCTTGACTTCATTGAAGGCCTTGTAGACCGCATTGGATTTCGGCGCAACTGCCAGATAGACCACGCATTCGGCCAGGGCCAATTCGCCTTCCGGGCTACCCAGCCGCTCGTAAACTTCTGCGGCGTCTAACGCTAGACGCAAGGCACGGGGGTCTGCCAGTCCAATATCTTCACTAGCCATTCGGATCAGGCGCCGTGCCATGTAACGTGGATCCGCACCACCATCGAGCATGCGCACCAGCCAATACAGTGATGCATCCGGGTCAGAGCCGCGCACACTTTTATGCAGGGCAGAAATGGTGTCGTAAAACTGCTCTCCACCCTTGTCGTAGCGGCGCATGCGCTCGCCCATGACCTTGAGCAGCCAGGCATCGGTGATGGGCGCAATTTTTTCCTGTTCGGCAGCCACCAGCAGCGTCTCCAGCGTATTGAGCAGGCGCCGGGCATCACCGTCCGCATAGGAGACCAGGCGGTCAACCGCTATGCTTTCGATAGCTGTTGATACAGATTCTGAAAGCGCTAGAGCCACAATTTGCTGCAAATCTTCAGTCAGCAGCGGCTGCAGTACGTAAACCGCCGCCCGCGACAGCAAGGCCGAATTCACCTCGAAGGAGGGGTTTTCGGTGGTAGCACCAATAAAGGTAAACAGCCCGCTTTCCACATGGGGCAAAAACGCATCCTGCTGGCTTTTGTTGAAGCGATGCACTTCATCTACAAACACAATGGTGCGCCGCTGCTCCAGGCCGTCGCGCGCTGATTGCGCCTGCTCGACTGCCTCCCGAATGTCTTTGACTCCGCCCAGCACTGCGCTGATGGTGATGAATTGCGCGTCGAAGGCATCAGCCATGAGGCGAGCAATGGTCGTTTTGCCGGTGCCCGGCGGGCCCCACAAAATACAGCTGTGGGGTTGGCCCGACTCGAACGCCAGGCGCAAAGCCATGCCTTCACCCAGGAGATGCTGCTGGCCAATCACCGCACCCAGGGTCTTTGGCCGCAGGCGCTCAGCCAGGGGTTGGTGGCTACGAGGTACAGCGCCCATGCCGCTACTGGCGGATGACATCCGCTCCGGCTGGCGGCTTGAACTGGAAAGTCACCTCGGCCAGTGGCACATTGGCCTGAAAGCTCTGGAAGCTCATGACAGACTTCTGGCCAAAACTGTCCAGAATCTCCAATCTGGAAAACTCTCCACCCTTGAAACCGACCCGCACACTTTGCAATGAAGTGTCCTTGCCCTTGGGCTGGGCCAGCACCCATTCCAGACCGTCCTGATCAGCAGCGTTTTGAAGCACAAAGTGCGCTTCCAATGACTTGAGGTCAGCCGCTGAAGCAATCAGGGCAGCGGGCGTGGAATCCAGCGTGGCTGCCTGCTTGCGGGCCGTCACCTGGTTGAGATCGAGGTCGTAGAGCCACAGCGTCTGTCCGTCCGCAACGATGGTTTGCTCAAAGGGTTTCTTGTAAATAAACTTGAAGCGGCTGGGTCGGGCAAACTCAAAAGTTCCGCTGGAAGTTTTGCTGCGAGCGGCTTGACCGTCTTTGGCAGGACTGGTGACCACCTGGGTAAAGTCCGCGCGACCGGTTTTCACGGATTTGATGAAAGATTCAAGGCTTTCCAGGCCGCCAGCCCAGGCGGAATATGCACAAGTAGCTAGCAAAAATATAGCAATTTTTTTCATGGGGCGTTTCACTCGTTGCGCGTGGGCACCAGGATTTCGCGCTGACCGCTGCCGCTCATGGAACTCACCAGACCGGCCTTTTCCATGTCCTCCACCAAGCGTGCGGCCCGGTTGTAGCCAATTTTCAGGTGGCGCTGCACCAAAGAAATGCTGGCCTTGCGATTCTTGAGCACCACTTCCACCGCCTGGTCATACATCGGATCCTTCTCCCCGCCTGTATCACCGCCTTCCCCGCCCTCTTCGCCGTCCACGGTGCCGCCTTCGAGCACGCCGTCGATGTAATTGGGCTCACCCTGGCTCTTCAGGTAGTTGACCACGCGGTGCACTTCCTCGTCGCTCACAAACGCCCCGTGTACCCGGATCGGAAGTCCAGTGCCGCTGGGCATATAGAGCATGTCACCCATACCCAGCAGAGCCTCCGCCCCCATCTGGTCGAGGATGGTGCGACTATCGATCTTGCTGCTCACCTGAAATGCAATGCGGGTCGGGATATTGGCCTTGATCAGCCCGGTA
>CAJBMJ010000588.1 GCA_903954045.1 uncultured beta proteobacterium
CGCAAGGCTGCCGTGGTGCGCTGAGCTGCTCCCCGGTGGGCCAGTCCGAGCTGCAGCGACGCCTCGCGCGCAGTTTGCAGTTCGGTCGATTGGCTCAAGCGTGTGGCACGCTCAACCGCAGCACCCATGTCGCTCACCTCAAACGCGGCTCCGGCACCCGCAGCCAGCAAGGCCGCTTCAGTAAAGTTAAAGGTGTGCGGCCCCATCACCACCGGGCAGCCGCAGGCGGCGGCCTCAATCAGGTTTTGACCACCCAAGGGGGCGAAACTGCCACCGAGCAAGGCCACGTCAGCCATGTTGAAGTAACTAGCCATTTCGCCCACAGAATCCCCCAGCCACACATCGGCTGGCTCCGGTTGGTCAGCCCATAAGCTGCGCCTGGAAACGCTAAACCCTGCCTCAAGGAACATCTGTTCCACAGCGTCAAAACGCTGCGGGTGACGCGGAACGATCAGCCACTGCACCGAATTTGCTTCCAATTGCATAGCATCTTGTGCACTGTTTAAAAGGGCTACAGAGCGTTTTCGCTTCAAAACTTCGAGCAGCATCTGCTCCTCTCCCTCCCTGGAGCTGGCAAACATCAGCACAGGTCTGGCAGACATTTCGCGCCAGGCCCTACCTGCAGTGCACAGTCTGGCATCTGGAGCCATATCAAACTTGAAGTTGCCCATGACGCCCCGAACCGGCGCACCCAAGCTTTGCAGACGCTCTGCATCTGCAGCAGATTGCGCCCAGACTGCCGCTAGCCCCGCATAGGCAGGCCTGGCCAACCAGGACAGTTTGAGGGCCCGGCCCAATGATTTCTTGCTCAAACGCGCATTGACCAGGCACAAAGGTATGCCAGCCTGAGCGCAGCCAGCCACCAACGTGGGCCAGATTTCCGTCTCCAGCAGCAAGCCCATATGAGGCCGGAAATGCGCCAGAAACCGCCCCACTGCGCCCGGCGAATCCCAGGGTTGCCAAACCTGTATGTCGCCGTCGCGCAAAAGAGAGCGTCCCTGCACCCGCCCGGTGGCTGTGCCATGGGTGAGCAAAAGGCGCATGCCCTTAAATTCCTGCCGCAACGCATCCACGAGGACCGAAGCTGCCCGTGTTTCACCCAGCGATACCGCATGCACCCAAATCAAAGGATGGGCTGCATCCCCCTCGCTGACGCTGGCCGGTTGTTCATAAAAGCCAAAGCGTTCAGAAACGGCCTCGCCATATACCGGTTCAGCGACTGCGCGCTTGCGTAACTTGGCACGCAACAGCGGCTGCGCCCATGTCATTGCCAAGCCGTACAGCCAGAGAATCATCGACACAGCACCGGTGTAGCCAGGCTTTCCCAGGTGTTCCAAACCAGATCCACATCCGGCTGCGGCGAACACACCACGCTCAATTGCCTTGGCACTTTGGTACCAGTGGGCGGACCTGTGCGCCAGGCGGTATCAAAGTTATAGATTTGCACATGGGGCAGGCCCAGAGCCACCGCCATATGGCTCAACCCGCTGTCAACGCCAATCACCCCGGCACAGCGGGCCATTGAATCGGTCAGGGCGTCCAGCGCCATTTCGGGCCAGACCCAGGCATCAATCAACTCCCGGGCTATGTCTTCGCTGGTGGCCTTTTCGGCAGCATTTCCGTGCGCCAAGGCCACGCAGAAGCCTTGATGATTCAAACGCTTACCCAGCTCAACCCAGCTGGCCATAGACCACTGCTTGTCGGCGCGCGACGTGCCATGGATCAAGGCAACCACCGGCTTTCGGGGCAGGAAGGAGTTGGCGGCCAGTGCCCGGTTCTGCGCAGACGCAGCCACCGGCCAGGGCGTTGCCATATCACGGGCAACGAGCCCGAACTTCAGCGCCTCCGGTAACGCGTACCCCAGTGCACCCGCGCAAACGAGCCGCGAGCGCTGCACGGCATGCACATGCGGTTCCATGGAAATAGCCTTGTCGGCCACCCAACGCGCGGGGGCTTCAAAGCTGGAGCCCTCGGTCTGGTGGGCCATTCCGTAGCGCTTCCCTTGCGGACTGGTACGTGCCAGCCACGATACCAAGGCTGATTTGGTGAGCCCTTGAAGGTCAATCACCGCGTCGTAAGCGTCCACCTGCAAGGCAGATTTGAAGTCGCGCCATTCTCGCCGAGTCTCTTTGGAGAAAAGGCTCTTTCGCCAGCGCCGAAGATCACACGGAATCACACGCGCCACACCTTCACATCGACTCACCAGCGGGGCAAAGGCGCGCTCCACCACCCAGTTAATCTGCACCCCGGGCAATGCCCGGCGCATGTCCTGCACTGCGGGCATGGCATGCACCACGTCTCCGAGCGATGAGAGCTTGACGATAAGAACCTTCAAGGCAGCTGAACTCAATGCGCCGAGGCCTCAAACTGGGCATCGGGTTTGACGGAGCGCAGCAGCGCCAGCATGGCAGTCTGAATGCGCTCCAAGGCGGCCTGCGTGTGACCCTCAAAGCGCAAGACCAGCACTGGCGTGGTGTTGGAAGCACGCACCAGACCAAATCCATCAGGCCAGTCGACCCGCAGGCCATCGATGGTGTTAATCGTCGCAGGTGCATCAAATGAAGCTTTGGCTACCAGCGCCTGAACTACGGAGTGCGGTTCGCCTTCGGCACACGGCACATTCAGCTCTGGCGTGGAAAAACTGGTAGGCAAGGCATTGAGTAGCGCACTGGCATCTGCTGCCTTGCTCACAATCTCCAGCAGACGGCACCCAGCATAGGTACCATCGTCAAAGCCGTACCAGCGCTCCTTGAAGAAGATATGGCCGCTCATCTCACCGCCCAGTGGAGAGTCGATCTCCTTCATCTTGGCCTTGATCAATGAGTGGCCGGTTTTGAACATCAATGGAACGCCACCGGCCTGCGAAATAGCGGGGGCCAGCCGCTGCGAACACTTGACGTCATAAATGATGGTGCCGCCGGGAACGCGGCTCAGCACATCCTGCGCAAACAGCATCATCTGGCGGTCGGGGTAAATATTGGTGCCGTCCTTGGTGACGATGCCCAGGCGGTCACCGTCCCCGTCAAAGGCCAAGCCCAGCTCGGCATCCCCTGCTGCCAGCGCCGCAATCAGGTCATGCAAATTCTCGGGCTTGCTGGGGTCGGGATGGTGGTTAGGGAAGTTGCCATCGACAGTGCTGTGCAACTCCTGCACCTCGCAGCCAATAGCGCGCAAAATACCAGGGGCCGAAGCGCCCGCAATGCCATTGCCCGAGTCCACCACGATTTTGATCGGGCGCGCCAGCTTGATGTCACCTACGATGCGCTGGGTGTAGGCATGCAACACGTCCACACTCTTGCAGGAGCCGCCTGCTTTCAACGCCCAGGTTTCGGCCTCCATCATCTGGCGCAGAGTCTGAATGTCGTCACCGTAAATTGCCCGACCACCCATCACCATCTTGAAGCCGTTGTAGTCCTTGGGGTTGTGGCTGCCGGTGACCTGAATGCCGCTGCTACAGAGGGTATTGGCGGCAAAGTACAGCATGGGGGTAGTCACCATGCCCACGTCAATGACGGCCACACCCGCTTCCTGCAAGCCGCGCATCAGCGCCTCCGAGAGCGCCGGTCCGCTCAGGCGACCATCCCGCCCCACCGCCACCGTGGTTTCACCCTGCGCCAGAGCTACCGTGCCAAAAGCACGCCCCAAACCGAGTGCCACTTCTTCGTTCAGGGTGGATGGCACGACGCCACGGATGTCATAGGCTTTGAAAATACTGGATGTGATTTGCATGTTTTCCCTGTGCAGATGATTGGAGGCAAATAAGGGCTTTTTCATCCCCTGTCCCAAGCTTGAGATTGTAGGTGCGCCACCACCGCCAGACACTCTGCTTTGGCACTCGCCTTTGACGCTGGCGAGGCAGATGCCAGGGGCTCATGAACCTGCGGTTCCGAAATCGCCCCCGACCTCCGCCCCGCCAGCGCTACAGGTGAGCGCGCGACATAGATAAGGGTTCAAAACCACAAACTGTGTTACATATACTGCTTAGGTAACACATACCACCGACCATGCCAACACTTACAGCACCAGCCCGCACTTTGAACGTGCGAATTCCCGCAGACCTGGCAAACCAACTCGACGCACTCACAACGACCACGGGACGCAACAAAAGTGCTCTGGCAGTGGAGGCTTTAGCCCGCTTTGTCGAAGTGGAAATGTGGCAGATTCAACAAATCCAATCGGCCCTTGAAGAGGCCGACCGGGGAGAGTTTGCAACGGATGAGGAAGTCAACGCATTTTTTGCTAAATATGACTGTTAGATGGTCAAAGCGTGCAATTTCTTCCCTTGGGAAAATCACGGAATATATAGAGCAAGACAACCCGGTGCGGACGAAGACTTTTGTTCAAGAAATCAGGCAAAAGTCCTTTGTGCTGGAACAGCACCCAGGCATGGGACGCGCAGGCCGAATTATCGGAACCCGGGAACTTGTTGTTCACAAAAACTATGTTTTGATTTACCGAGTTCGGAGTGAACGCGTTGAAGTCATCGAGGTGTTGCACACGGCCAAAAAATTTCCTTAGACCTGCCGCTTTACTGAGGTCATTGCCGCATCGCCCCCCCAAAAAGCAAAGCGCCCCGCACCAGGCAGGGCCAGAAAATTCAGTTAAATGCAGCCACCGAGACCATCAGGAGTATCTCCAGGTCTGCACACCACATTGACCGTGCGAGTAGCGGTGCCGGTGTTGCCTGCCACATCGGTCTTTGAATATGTGAGCGTGTAGGCTCCGAGATTGTCACCTACGGCCCCCGTGATGTTGGTGACATTGCCGGTGCCGTCCACATTGTCTGTCCAGGTGGCTCCGGGGTCGGTGAAGATTAAGCCCCACTCTATATCCATCGGTGAAACGCCATTGAGCGTGATCGTTGGCGGCGTGTTGTCAGAGGGGGCAATGATCAGTGCCGGGCTGATGACCCCACCAGGCGGTATCTGCGTGCCCACGGTGAGCACACTGGCAGGCTGAATGGTGTAGCCGGTGCCCACTACGATGTTGGTGATCACGATGGTGAAGTTCTGCGTGTTTCTGACTGCGACCGGGCCGGAGTAACCCCCTGGAAGCGCCAGCGTGGCGTAGTTGCCAGAGGTCAGCACCACTTCATACGTGGGTATGGCGATGGAGTCCCGTGCATTCATGGCCACCGAGAAAATACCCAGCATGCTGGCTAGTGTCACGGCAAGACAGGTGTGCTGTTTGCGGCGCAAGAAGAAGTAGCCCGTGCCACCCAATATCAGGGCCAGCAATGCGGTGAGTTGGGGCGAGAGCGGCACTGCCGAAGGCACCGCGTAGCTGATGCAAATACCGGTGCATGCGCCTTGTGCCAAGGCGGGCAACGCACCCAGAGAAGAAATTAAAAGAACGACCGCTTTAAGCGATCCAGCGATCCAGCGATCCAGCGATCCAGCGATCAGTGTGTTGCATCAACTTCTCCCTTTGATTGTAAAAATTGTGCAAATTGTAACGACAGGCCACTTGCAGAAGCACACTTGTGGAGTGGGCGGGGCGGAGGTCGGGGGCGATTTCGGAACCGAAGGTTCATGAGCCCTCGGCATTCGCCCCGTCCGCGCCACAAGTGAGCATGGGAAGCTTCGGCAACTCAACTTGACACGAACGTAAACACATGTCCGAAAACGGCTATTTATTGCTGCGCTCCTGCGTATCATCCAAACCATGCCCATCGCCCAGGACTCCTCCACAACAGCTTCGAACGACGCTTGCTACTTGGCGCTCAAATCCCGGGATGAGCGCTTTGACGGCCGGTTTTTCACGGGGGTTACGTCGACCGGCATTTACTGCCGCCCGGTCTGCAAGGTGCGCACGCCCAAACGGGAGAACTGCCGTTTTTTTGATCTGGCGGCGCAGGCAGAGCAAGCGGGGTTTCGCCCCTGCCTGCGGTGCCGCCCGGAGCTGGCTCCGGCGGGCGCGCTCACCAGGGAGGGCACTCGTTGGTCCACCCAGGATGCCTCGGCCATTTTGGCCCGGCAGGCGGTAGCATTGCTGGATTCGCCTGAGCCCTGGTGCGACGGCATCCCTACTGCTGACAAGTTGGCGCAGCGGCTCGGAGTCAGCACGCGCCATGTACGGCGCATTTTTGAAACCCAGTGGGGCGTGTCGCCGCTGCAATACCTGCAAACCCGGCGTTTGCTGACCGCCAAACAACTACTGACAGACTCCCATTTGCCCATCGCCCAGGTAGCTGAACTCAGCGGTTTTGGCAGCCTGCGCCGCTTCAACGCCGCCTTTGTGGCGCATTACCGCCTGCAGCCCCGTGCCCTGCGCAAATCGGTGGTGAGCAGCGAGGGGCACACCTCCCCGCTGACAGCACCAGGATTGGTATTTACAGCCAGTTACCGCCCGCCCTACGATGTGCCCGCCATGCTGGCATTTTTTGCTGCACGCAGCGCTGACGGGTTGGAAGCGGTGGATGTGGGGCGTGGCGAATTGGTGCGTTCGGTAACGGTCACCCAGGGAAATGCCCGGTTGAGCGGCTGGGTGCAAGCCCGTTATCTGGAAAACCAGTGCCGGGTCGAGTTCCAAATCAGCGACACACTGACTCCCGCATTGCCCCTGGTGCTGGCACGCCTGCACGCCTGGCTGGACCTGGACGCCGACCCGATGGCAATCAACGCGCAGTTGGAAGGGCATTTTCCAGGCAAGGAGGGTTTGCGCGTACCCGGCACGCTGGACGGGTTTGAGCTGGCAGTGCGGGCCATTCTGGGGCAGCAGGTCACCGTGGCGGCGGCGCGTACGCTGACCAGCCGACTGGTCGCCCGATTCGGTGGCACGGCAAAAACACCGTGGCCAGAAATTTGCCGGACTTTTCCAAGTGCCCAGGTACTGGCG
>CAJBMJ010000589.1 GCA_903954045.1 uncultured beta proteobacterium
AGCTTATCAAAGCCAATGCGCGCGGGTTCCGCAACTTCACTAACTACCGGGCAAGGATTCTGTTTCATTGTGGCAAGCTGAATTTAGCTATGGCTTGAAAAATCACAGTGGATTCAACGAAGCTCCCAAATTTGTATCTGATAATTAAATCAATGAACAGGTCAAATCCTTTGTCGTCAGCAATTCATCTCCCTGAACAATTGTTGGTAGGACAACGTCTGATTTATGTGTCTTCTGGCCTTGCAGAGCGCAGCACATCAGAAATGATCATGGGCTTGTCCGGTAGCAATGCTGTAGTTATTCAGATGTCTCCATACATGGACGCTCTGGAGTTGAAAGCGATTGCTAGGTCAGCACATGAGGTATGGATTCTGACCAGTGAAGCTGCTGACAACCCTGCTTTAGCAATGCTGCTTGAATTCCGCCGGCACAGTATTCCGGTCTCTGCAGGTGAGCGCCGCAGTGTTTTACACGCACCAGAGTTAGGCATTGTTCGCTTATTCAATTCAACCCAAAATGGTGAATTGACCCCGAACGGAGTATTGCTGTCACTCGGTGACTCCGAAGAGACTTTAATCGCAGCATGGGAACGCATGCGAATTTTCGGAAAGCGATTGGTGTCCACCCGTAACAGTTCTACTCCTCCTAACCCTTTTGCTGTAGCGCCGATTCCAGGCCTGACAACAAATACTCTTGAACGACTTAGGGCCGAAATTCTTCAAAGTGCCAAGCGTGACGAACAAATTGTGCGCTGGGTATTGGCAAGCTTGTTTGCATTAACAGTTGTCGGGGTTGTGTTGCTGCAGGCAATGGCCATGGTAGGTTGGTCTGTGCCCATGGCCGATATTTATGCCGTGTTTTTTATGCTGGTGGGCTCCTCTTACATGGGTGTCCGCAAATACCATTTGAATGACCGACAGTTGCTATATCGCCTCGTCGCCCAAACCATTGAAGTACACCTACTTTGGCATCGTGCGGGTCTGAACGAACCAGTGACAGCCCATTTTCAATTGAGGCACCACGCCTCACTGAAGTGGATTCGCGAATTGCTGCGGATTACGCTTTTAACCGAACGCAGCAAAGACAACTCACCATCCAGCAAGTCTGTGCTGATGGGCTGGTTACCCTCTGCGATTTCGGGGAATCAAGCCTTGGCGAACTGGCATGCGAGTCGGGACAGGCGCATGACTTGGGCCGTCTACTTTTGCTATGGGCTCAGCGGCTTGCTGACCCTGGGGACGTTGCTTGGACAGCCCACTGGGTGGCCTGATGTCGCCGTAGGCACTGCTTTAGGTATTGCCAGCTCTATTGGCACTCTGTTCCTCATATTTGGCGGAACCCTGGGTTACAGCGCCAACGCCGCCTTATACCGGCACCTAGCTGAACTACTTGAGCGAACGCAGCAATCTCTGGAATTAGACTTACCTGACCACGAGTACGATGAGTTGCTGATTGACACAGGGCGGGAGTGCATTCAAGCAGCGGTAGAACGGTCGTTTCAATAAATTGAAAAAATCAAAATGACAGAACCAGAAAAAATCAGAAGTATCGTTTGTCAAAACATGTGCGTGGGTTACAAGAAGTCTGGTCCATGGGTTTCGAATCACATTACTTTTGAAGTTCACAGTGGCGAAATTCTGGCCATCATGGGGCCTAGTGGTGCCGGCAAATCAACGCTGCTGAAAGGTTTGCTTGGCGAAGCCCCCTTCGTCTCCGGAACCATCCGGGTAAACGGGCATGACCTTTCATCCTCAGGCGGTCTATCCAGCGTGAGTCACAAGGTTGGCAGGGTTCCGCAATCGGACATTCTGGTGGATGAACTGTCCATGGTTGAGAACATTGAGTACTTTCATACGATTGCGGTGGATTCTGCACTCAGCAAGCAGGACCTGAGAGACCGCATAGCCAAAGAGTTGGCTGATATGGGCTTGGAAGACAACCCAGCAGACGGGAAAAGCGGTTTGACGCGCAAACGCATTGGCAACGGCGACGGCCGCAAAGCTAACATTTCTGGTGGCCAAGCCAAGCGGGCCAACATTGCCATGGAGCTCATCAACGACCCCGATGTGCTGATCATTGATGAGCCTACCTCCGGGCTTTCATCCCACGACTCCCTCACGCTGGTCAGGAAGCTCAAAGACATTGCAAAAACTGGCAAGATAGTGATCATCATCATTCATCAGCCAAGCTCGGATGTATTCAAACTATTTGACCGACTGATGTTGCTTGATGGAGGCGGCAATTGCATACGCAGCGGACTAAGGGACGAAGTCCTGCAGTGGTTACAGTCCAATGCAGCCAACCAAGTGCGTTACAAATGCGTCATCTGCGACTCTAGTTTTCCGGATAAGGTACTTCAAAGTATTGAGTTGAAAGAGTCAGAAAAGGTTGCAAAGATAGATCGTAAATATTGGTCTAGCGAATCGCAAGCATTTGCAGACTCCTTTCAGCCTAAGCCATCTGAAACTTCACCGCTTCCCAAACGCGATTTATTGCGGCCCTTTCAAGCAGTACGTGATGTTTGGGCGCTTTTGCGCAGACATCTGTTGGTGAAGCGGCGCGACCTGCTCAGCGTAGTCCTCACGGTTGGAATTCCGCCGCTCTTGGGCTGGCTTTTTGCGACCGTTTTTAAAGCAGCGCCCGATGGCCACGCCTACAGCTTTGCCAATAACGCGCTCTTTCCACAGCTGTTGTTCATGCTCATTGTTTCGACTATGTTTTTGGGCATGGTCAACAGTGCGGTGGAAGTAGTTAAAGACCGCCCGATACTTGAGCGGGAAGCCTCACGAGGATTACGCATGTGGGCTTACTTAGGCACCAAGTTTGCTGCCGTCATGGTGTTTGGTGCAATCCAGTCGCTCTTGTTGACTGCAGCGGCCTGCTGGTTTGCAGAAGCGCCCCATTTATTTTGGCCGCTGCTGACGGTAGTGCTGCTGGTCATGACGGTCAGCGTTGCCTTGGGACTTTTGATTTCGGTGTTGAGCAGCACGGCTACCAAAGCTTTTAACCTTATTCCGCTGGTTCTGTTGCCACAAATTGTTTTGGGGGGTGCCCTTTTGTCGTACAACGATATGGGGTCTGGTCTGTATCTTTGGCAAGACAAAGTTGCCGGCCAGCGCCCCATTCTGGCAGCTGCCATGCCTGCCAGTTGGGCGCATGAGTTCGGCATGCGGCTTCTGTACGACAAGAGCCAAGGCGACAGTCACGACATCAATGTGGGCCTGGCGGACATGCGCCACATTGAACGCGCTGGTTTTATGAGCCTCAAACCCGATCGCGAGTTAATTCCGTGGTCGCAAGCGCATTGGTCCGACCTGCGGGGCAAGACCTACACCATTGATGCTTTGGTTTTGCTCGCAATCGTGCTTGGAGCCAGTTTGTTGGCTTGGGCCTGGGTTGGCAAGCCATACAAGGCCGGGCCGGGTGGTACAGCGGTGCGACTTTCGACCTTGGCTCTTGTTTTTGCCGGACTGCCCTTGGGCGTGCTTTCACTCGTTCAGGCGACACCCGTCATCGCCAGCTCCAAGCTTGCAGACATCGACTTCATACCTGCGCCCACACCGATGACATGGACCAAAGCCACGCTTTACTGCGCGGGGCGTAAAGCCCAAGTTGCAAGTCTTGAGGAGTTTGTGTCGATTTACAAATCCGTTCACGCGGAGCTGACAACGGGCGCATATTGGTTGGCACCAGCGTCACCAGTCCTTACCAAGCCCGGCAGCATGCCAACCATTCCAGCGTTGGTGCAAACCGCAAAGTTGGAGCAATTACCGCTGGAAAAACTAAGCACGAGCCTCGTTCGCTCTACGCCCAAAGCATGGCAGGCTAAATCTGATCCCATGCAGTCGCAACGATTTATCTGTGTGCCCGGGGGACCAATGGTTCCGGTCAAAAAATGATTGCCACTCATTGAAAAAAACGTCGCCGCTCGGCAGCACACAAAAACTACATAACCGACCAAGTTAAATCTATATCACCTTGCCATGACATAGTTTGTAGCGCAAACCTGATCCGCACGGGCAAGGCGCGTTCCGACTCGTCTTTTCGGTATCAATGCTCTCCATGTATTTCACAGCAATCTTACCGACGGGCCTATTCGGTCAGCGGAGAAGGTTTTGCAGAAATTCTTTGGCGTTAACATTAATGCACAACAAACTCAACTATTCAGGGGACTTTTACTATGGCAATGTCTTGCCCATTCTGCCAATCTAACAACACAAAGTATTTTCCAAAGAAGTTGGAATGGCGATGTAACAACGAAGAATGTGGAGAGACATTTGAGGGTCCGTCGCCGCAAGAGGTACCACTTGGGCCGCAGAAAGTATTCCTTTCCTACGGGCATGACTGCATATTTCAGCCCATCGTGGACGGCGTTTCAGGCTGAACGTGGACGCGATTTCAGCGTGATCGTGGACGGCATTTCAAATTGATCGTGGACGCTGTTTCAGCGCCATCGTGGACGATTTGGGGGGATGCGCGTAAGTGATTTCTTGAACCCGGCATAGGCTCGTTGCTTTTTACGAAGCAGGGGCCAATGCCAACGAACAGAATCACGATGCGTCAAATTCGAGAGACATTGCGCCTGCACTTGTGCGCAAGATTGAGCTTCAGCGAGGTGGGCCGCTCCCTCAAGATATCCAAGAGTGCCGCCGCCAAGTACGCCTCCATGGCCCGCGCGGCCAATGTGGACTGGGAGATCGCCCAAACCCTTACCGACCAAGAGTTGGAAGCCAGGCTGTACCGACCAGCCCTGCCTCGGAGCAGTCACCAGTTGGCTCCCGACTTCGCCCTTGTTCATCAGGAACTCAAACGCGCCGGTGTGACCCTGCAATTGCTGTGGGAGGAATACGCGCAGGACAACGAACTCGCCTATAAGTACACCAGCTTTTGCGTCAAGTACCGTGAATGGGCCATGGGCCTCAAGCGCTCTATGCGCCAAACCCATATTGCCGGTGAGAAACTGTTCGTCGATTACGCCGGTCAAACCGTTCCGATCATTGACGCCACCACCGGCGAGATCACCAAAGCCCAGATCTTCGTGGCCACCTTTGGCGCATCCAACTACACCTATGCCTGCGCCACTGCGCGTCAGACCACCGCCGACTGGATTGGCGCTCAGGTGCAAGCACTGGAGTTCTTCGGCGGCGTGCCACGTCTGATCGTGCCGGATCAGGCTCGCGCACTGATCAAGAACCCTGACACCTATGACCCTCAACCCAACCGGTTGTATGACGAATTCGCCACTCATTACGGCTGTGCGCTTCTGGCGGCACGACCGGCACACCCCAGGGACAAACCCAAGGTCGAGAATGCGGTTTTAGTGGTCGAGCGCTGGATTCTGGCGCGCCTGCGCAACCGCAAGTTCTTCAGCTTGGTGGAACTCAACCAGGCCATAGCCCTGCTACTGGTCGATTTGAACCAGCGTGCCTTCAAGAAGTTGCCCGGCAACCGGCGCAGCGCCTTTGAGCAACTCGACCTGCCGGCCTTGCAGCCGCTACCGGCCAAACGCTTTGAGATCTTTCGCTGGAAGTCTGCCAAAGTCAACATCGACTACCACGTGGAATTCGATGGCCACTATTACAGCGTGCCCCACGCCCTGGTGCGCACCACGGTGGAATTGCGGGTCACCGCCACCTTGGTGGAATGCTTCTCTTCCAATCAGCGCGTGGCCTGCCATGCCTTGAGCCACCTGCGCGGCAAACACACCACTACGCCAGAGCACATGCCTGCCTCCCACCGGGCGCACTTGGAATGGACGCCGCAAAAGCTCATCGACTGGGGGTTGCGCATTGGAGTCAGTACCGCTGCCGTGGTGACTTGGCAATTGGAGCACCGCCCGCATCCTGAGCAGGGCTACCGGGCGTGTCTGGGAATGCAGCGCCTGGCACGCCAGTTCACGCCGGTGCGACTGGAGGCGGCCTGCACCAGGGCACTGGCGATTCGCTCACCCAACCTGCGCAGTGTGACCAACATCCTCAAGAGCGGATTGGACCGCCAACAGAGTCTGCCCACCACCAAGCCGGGGGCGTTGCCTGTGCACGAGAACATCCGTGGGCCTGATTACTTCCACTGAACCGGCCACCACCAGATTCCCAAGCGACCTCCCCAACCAACTCAGAAGGAAACAACCATTTATGAACGAACACACACTTACCCAATTACGTGACCTGCGCCTGGACGGCATGGTGCGCGCCATTGAGGAGCAAGCCACCAGTACCGCGGCTACCAAGCTGGGCTTTGATGAGCGATTCTCCCTGCTGGTGCAAGCAGAAACTGCATGGCGTGATGACAAACGCGTACAGCGTTTGCTCAAAGCGGCCAAACTCAAAGTCAGTACCGCCTGCGTGGAAGATATCAATTGGCGTGCCAGTCGTGCGCTGGATCGGGAACTGGTGGCCGCTCTGGCCGGTGGTGATTGGATACGCAATGCGCAGAATCTATTGATTACCGGTGCCACTGGCTGTGGCAAGACCTGGCTGGCGTGCGCGTTGGCCCATCAGGCGGCAAGGTCAGGTTTCTCGGTGCTGTACGTGCGCGCTGGGCGGCTC
>CAJBMJ010000590.1 GCA_903954045.1 uncultured beta proteobacterium
ATGCCGCCGCCTGCGTTGATCGCCATCTCATACGAGCGTTTCCAGGGAGCCAATTGAACCTCGTAGCGGTCCCCCGTCAGGGACTCAGCCTTCTTCAAAATGGTTACGAGTAGCCCGCTGGGTTGGCCATCCTTGATAAACATGACCGGAGGATAGGTGTCGTCACCAAAAACCGTGACAGTATCTGCCGATGCTGCCATTTGCACCGCACCTAAAAGCAGGGCACAAAAAATCTTCCGAAACCGCATTGCAAGCTCCTTCAAATCACTCGGGTCAATTCATTCTATGCAGGATACCGATCGATACTGGAATGGTGACCACAAATTGCTATCAAATAGATAGCTGTTTATGCATATCCAGCAAGCGCTAGGCACGAATTTCATATGAAATCGACTTGCCCCCGACACGCACCATGCGCACTGCGCCAAAAGGGCACACCACCAGACATTGGGCGCAAGCTGTGCAAGCAGACGCGTCATCCAGCCTCGCCGTTTTGACCCACTTGTGAATGTGCAGACTTAACACATGCGGCGCGCAGGCCGCCACACAACGACCACAACCCGTGCAGCGCTCGGGCGTGATGGCGGGAAGGATTTTGGCGGGCATGGTGCAGGCTACGGGCAGCCATTGGACTACATTTTGTCTTCTACAGGCAAGAACTGAAGAACGCCAAAGACCAAGTCCACCCGCACTGCCCGGATGAACTCGCCCGGTAGTCCGCAGCGAATCAGTCCCAACTTGGGAGTGCGATTGCAAAATATCATCGACAAGTGGAAAAGAGGAGGGAATTGGCACGATGGGTTGCATGGACTCAGCCACCAGTCTTGCCGTTGCGGGCGCACAGTGCCAGGGCTACGTAATGCTGCACATGCTTTTGGACAACGTCATCAATGGCATACAGCTTGATGTGTCGACGCAGTTTGCCCTCGCCTTCCAGCACGCCGTGTTCATCGGGCAAGGCGGCACCGTCACCAAATTCCAGCGACACATGCTTGGCATAGGCAAAGACGCCGCAAAAAGGCTTGCCTGCTGAAAACAGCAAGCCGCCATATTTGACTTCCTCCGAAACGTGCGGGTCCAAGCCCAGCACAAGCTGGCGCAGCGTCTGCACCAGCACAAAACGGTCTTCACTGACCTGGCGAATACCTGCCAGCAAACTGGCAATGCGTGAGGTGGTCATGGTGCTTCCTCAGTCGGTTTGTTGATGAGTCCATTTTCAGCCAGAGCGTACATATCTGAAGAAGGTACGTCGCGACCTACTGACACCACGCTGTCAGTAGGCCCCAAGCATCATTTGGACCTCTTCAACACAACAGGAGTGATACATGAGCAACGCCATCAGCTGGTTTGAAATCCCCACCACCCAACTCGATCAGGCTCAAGCCATTTACCAAGCGGTTCTGCAACGCCCGATGCGTCGCGAGGCCATGGGGCCATCGCTAGGCGCAGTAATGGGCTTCTTTGCGCATATCACCGATCTCGACGGCAACCGGGTTGGTTTGCATGCCCTTGTTTGACAGTGCCCCTGCGCGCCACAACTGGATTGCGGTGGCCAGCGCCGCCCACGGGCGGCTGGGTTGCGCCACACCTGAACGAGGCTTTATGCAGGTGTGCCACGGCAAATGTGCTCCGCTCAAACGGGTAAAGCCGGGGGACCGGGTGGTGTATTACGCACCCACCGTCACGCTAGGCGGCAAAGACCGGCTGCAAAGTTTTGTCTCGATCGGCGTGGTTTTGCCAGGCGTACCGTATGCGTTTGACATGGGCGGCGGCTTTGTGCCGTTTCGCCGCGACGTCGCCTATGTGGCAGCAATTGAGGCCCCAATTGCGCCGCTGCTCGATTCGCTTGAGTTTGTCGAAGACCGGGCGCACTGGGGCTACAAGTTCAGGTTTGGCTTGTTTCAGGTCAGCGATGCAGATATGCGCCTGATCGCGCAGGCTGTGCAGGCGGATCTGGAGTTGCTTGATTTGTGATAGCTGGTAGCGCATGCGTAATAAGGGCTACAGATCCAAAACACTCTCAAGATCGTGAGCCATCAAGATGTGCGGCACCTTGTGCGCTGAGCCCAGTCAGGGATGTGGTGTTCTTGACACCGTTGGTTGTCTCACGTCAGCAGCGACTTGAGGCAGGGGAATTCGAGACGAAGGGTCTATGCTGGAATCATGATTGTTCTGGTGAGTGGGATGCAGTCTGCTGCCGAACTCAACCTGATCGCCTGATTGCCGACATTCAAATGCTATCGAATTCAGCCGACGAATAGCCTTGGGCCAGTTGACAGCCCAAGTGCAGCAGCGCAGTATCCACGCCGCCGCTTCGACTCCTTAGGCAATCACTTCTCGCTTGAACGCTGCGGCCAGCCCGATAACACCCTCCAGAATGGCCAGGTCATCTGGATCGAAGAGCATGTCACGCACAAAGCTCTGGGCGAGCTAGAGAAGCACCACGCGCAGGCGCTTGAGGTAGGTGAGTGACGAGCAGCAGCCTTACTTCAACGATGTCTGGTTCGCCTGCTGACGCACGATGTCATGCGTCAACCGGATATGGGCTTCCAGCGCCAGGGCTGCGCGGGCTTCCTGCCGGTCCATGGCGGCACGGTAAATGGCTTCATGTTCCAGGTGCACATCCCGCCCGCTGGCGTGCGCCGCAGTCAGTCGCCAATTGATGTTGCGGTAGCGCTCGGCATGTCGGTACAGAATGGATAGCAGGTATTTGCTCCAGTTTGAATTGAAGCCAGCAATCAAGGCTTCGTGAAACGCCTTGTTGCGTCGTTCCCACCGGTCGGAGCCCGATTCGGCCATATCTCTTTCGGTGGCAGTTAGCAACTCGTAGCTTTGCACCAGTGCTGCTTCCCATTGCGCGTCGCCGCGACGGATGGACTGGCGCAGCGCCTCGGTCTCCAGCATCACCCGCGTGTTGGTCACGTCTTCCAGGTCGGCCATGGAGATCGGTGCCACGCGAAAGCCACGCTGGCCTTCTGATGTA
>CAJBMJ010000591.1 GCA_903954045.1 uncultured beta proteobacterium
ATGGACACTCCAAAGCCTGGCGCTGGGACCACAAATCCATTTTTTCTGTGCTGTCCTGGGTCACTTTTGCGGTGTTGCTCGCAGGGCGGGCCAGTTTCGGCTGGCGAGGCAAGCGGGCGGTGCGGGTGCTTTACCTGGGCTCTGTTTTGCTGCTGCTGGCCTATGTGGGCTCACGGTTTGTCATGGAAATTGTTCTGGGCCGCGCTGCATGAAATATCTGTTGGTGTTTTTGGTTTTCTTGCTGATTGCCTGGCGGTGGCGCTCATCACGCTCTGGAGATCGGCTGGAGGAAAAGCAGCGCCAGGCGTCCAGGCTTCCAGACAATATGGTGCAGTGCAAACAGTGTGGGGTGCACCTACCTGAAAGTGAAGCCATTCAGGGAGCCTCGGGCGCTTACTGCAGTTCGGCACACCTGCATCTCTCGGAACCCTGAATGCCGCAGGATGCGTCACAGCAATCCTGGTTTGGCACTTCAATGCTTGAGGGGGTAGCACAAACCACTGAAGATTCGCGTGAGTTTGTTCGCCTCTGGCGCGGCTTTATGTCTGCGCGGCTCGCCTTGGCCGTGGTCATGGTGGTCGTGCAAACTGCCCTGCTGGCCACCGGCCTGTCGCACAGCTCCGTCCTGATTGGCATTAGCCTGGCCTACCTGGCAAGCACCATTGCTTCGCGGCTGTTTTACAAGCCCCATGCCCTGGGAGCGTCATTCGACCGCTCGTGGATGACTCTGGTGGGGCTGGATGTGGCAGCGTTTGGTGCCCTGCAATTGCTGCAAGACCACAACATCAACTACACGCCGCTGTTTGCGTTGCCCGTGCTGCTGTCTGCAGTTTTGGGCTCACTGAGACTGGCTTTGGGAACGGCAGCCGGTGTCACCATGGTATTGCTGGGCGCCACACTCTGGACGCATCTGGCCAACCCCTCTTCTGCAGCGCCTTTCTTTGTTCAGTCGGCGCTCAGCGGCGTAGGCTATTTTGTGATCGCCTTGCTTGCGAATCAGTTGGCAACCCGCTTGGCCAGTGAGGGCCACCGGGCCCGCATCAACCAATTGGCTGCGCATGTGCAGCGCCAAGTGAATGAACTGGTGATTGAATCGCTGCCAGACGGTGTACTGATCGTGGACACCAGAGGAACGGTGCGGGCTGCCAACCCTGCGGCGCGACGCCTGCTGGGCCCGACACCTGACATTCAGGCTTCTTTTTTTAACCTGAAGGAGCAGCCCGGATGGATCCCCATTTGGAAGCTGACCCAGCTTTGCATGGGCAGCGGCAACAGCCATGAGGAAGACATCACGCTGCGCCACGAGGGGCAGGGCCCACGGCGTTTGCGACTGCGCTCCCGGCTGGCAGCGACGCAGGGCGTGGGAGAGGAAAGCTTATGTGTACTGTTTCTACAGGATCTGCGGGAGCTCGAAGCTCGGTTGCGTACGGAAAAACTCGCCAGCATGGGGCGCATGTCCACTGCGGTGGCCCATGAAATTCGGAACCCGCTGGCAGCCATCTCGCAGGCCAATGCCCTGCTGGCCGAAGACCTGATGGATCCCAGATTCAAAAAACTCACAACCATGATTGGGCAGAATGCAAACCGCTTGGGGAAGATAGTGGACGACATTCTCAATGCTTCCCATGGGTCGCCTGAGAACATTGGACACACAAGCCACTGGCTCAACCTCCATGAGATGGCGCACCGTATCTGTTGGGAATGGGCAGCACAGAATGCATGTGAAGAACGACTCCTAGCCCTTATAGAACCTGCAGAAGCTGCTATCAAATTTGATGAGAACCACCTGCGCAGGGTGCTGGTGAACTTGCTGGACAACGCCTTTCGATATGCCAGCGTCAAACCTGGGTCCATTCAAGTGGAGACTGCCCGCCTGGACAGCCAGCATGCCAGTCTGTCGGTTTGGAGCGACGGTACCCCCATGGACCAGACTGTGGAGCGCCATTTGTTTGAGCCGTTTTTTTCGTCCGAAAGCCGCTCCAGCGGCTTGGGCCTGTACCTCTGCAGGGAACTGTGCGACGGGCATGGCGCGTCCATCGTGTACCAGCGCAATGCGCGCAGAGTTCTGGACCAGATGACCGAAGGCAATGAATTTATAGTGACTTTCCTGCATGATCCCCTCATGAAACAAAACAGTGTTCCAAGTGCGGTGCTCACACAATGACAGCAGCCACCGCCATGAAAAACCAACAGGTTCTGGTCATCGACGACGAACCAGACCTTTGCACGCTGTATGAGCTCACTCTTCTGCGGGAGGGCTATCAAGTAACTACGGCAGGCACCGTTGCCTTGGCGCGCGACCTGCTGCTTTCGCGGCGCTTTGATTTGGTGATCACCGACATGCGTCTGCCTGATGGTGTGGGAACCGATCTGCTGAAGGATTTGAAAGCGCAGCAAAGGCCGGAGCGGTGCATAGTCATCACGGCCTATGGCTCTGCAGAAAACGCAGTGGAGTCTCTCAAGGCGGGCGCTTTTGACTACCTGACCAAACCGGTGGACCTGAAGCAGTTTCGCGATGTGGTCGCTGCAGCTACCAGGGGCGCGCCTGCCACCCCCAAAGTCGGCCAGGGGCAGCAATCCCAGATGTCCATGCCTCTCAGAGCTTCGCGCATACCCAATGCGGAGGAATCCCTGTTGCGGCTGGTGGGCAACTCCGCATCCATCCGGGCGGTCAGGGACCGAGTCGCCAAAGTCGCCCGCAGTATGGCTCCGGTCTTGGTGCAGGGAGAATCCGGAACGGGCAAGGAACTGGTGGCTTTGGCTTTGCACGCCAACAGCCACCGCGCAGAAGGACCCTGGGTCGCAGTAAATTGCGGCGCCATCCCGGAAAACTTGCTGGAAGTCGAGTTTTTCGGGGCCAAGAAAGGAGCCTACACAGGCTCCAGCCAGGATCGGGAAGGATTTTTCAAGGCTGCCAGTGGTGGAACACTGTTCCTCGATGAGATTGGCGATTTGCCAATGGCCATGCAAGCCAAACTTTTGCGGGCCATTCAGGAGCGCTGCATTCGCCCCATTGGCACCAACCAGGAGGAGCCTGTGGATGTGCGCATTGTGAGTGCCACCCACAAAAATCTGCCGAATGAAGTGGCTGCAGGGCGCTTCAGGCAAGATCTCTTCTATCGGCTGAATGTGATCGACATTGCCATAGCGCCTTTGCGCGAAAGGTCCGAAGATTTGCCCTTGCTGTGCGAGGCACTGCTCAAACGCATTGCTCTGGAGTCGGGCTCTGAAACACACCACATCTCTGAACAGGCCATAGAACAATTACGCCATTTGCCGCTGCTTGGCAATGTGCGCGAACTGGAAAATCTGCTGCACCGGGCGGTGGCACTGTGCGATGGCGGCGATCTGCAAATGGACATTCCCGCGTGTCACCCCAGGGGTAGTGACGTGCCAATCCGTTCTGCGCCCGATGAATCTCTTGAGTCGTTGCCATTGCCGGCTGACCTGCAGGCCCACCTGGACCAGAAGGAAAAAGAAATCTTGGTGCGCACCCTAAAAGAAACCGGATTCAATCGCACGCTGGCAGCACAGAAACTGGGGTTGAGCCTGCGCCAGATTCGTTACCGCATCACCCGTCTGAAAATCGACGTGCCGCTGGCCCATGAAGACGATTCAGAATCCTGAAGACCAGTCCGACAAAAACGGCATATGGCATGGCGGCTGGTATGGGGCGGCCCATAAGGTGTCATCCCCCAACTTTGGGCCACGTCCCGAAAGCGCGTTGGTAGATCTGATCGTATTGCACTCTATCAGCCTGCCTCCTGGCGTCTATGGAGGTGATGAGGTGCAGCAGCTATTCGCCAACCAACTCGACTGGGACCGGCACCCTTACTTCAAAAGCATTGAAGGCCTTCAGGTTTCGGCACATTTCTATATTCGGCGCGATGGTGAAATCTGGCAGTTTGTCAGCTGCGACGACCGAGCCTGGCATGCAGGGGCCTCGCATTACCGCGGTCGCAGCAATTGCAATGATGACTCCATAGGCATCGAACTGGAAGGACTGGAGGGCGACACTTTCGAGCTGGCCCAGTACGACTCGTTACGAAACCTGTGCCTAGCCATCGGTACCAACTATCCCATTGCCCACATCGCAGGCCACGAACATATTGCGCCTGGCAGAAAATTCGATCCGGGTGCGGGACTGAACTGGACTTTTTTGCAACAAAGTTTAAATCTCCCGGCTCAGTACTTTCCCGATGTTGTACGTCCATTTTTTTGATCTACATCTGGGCGAAATTTGCGTCGACGCCAATTGAAGGCTTGCACTTTCTTCGACGGGCCACAGAAAACCCAGAGTTGATGCGGCTCCGAACCGAAAACTCCTTGAAAAGCCGCACCAGTTCAACATTTTTTGCCTTAAAGGTCCACTTGACGAGGGCTGGCGCTATACGGCAATTTGCTGCCACACAAGAATGTTTTGTCGCACCCTTTTGGGTCATTTCGGCTTGTGAAAAGAGGAGAAGAGTTTTCTTTGGATACACTACCTGTAGTGGGTTGTAAGCACCCGACACACCAGATATAGTGTCTGGTGTTGGTTTGGATGTTGTCGGTCATCGGCAACTGTCATCCAACCAGTTTGCGATTTATCCCATAAAAATATCCACTGATTTAGACGAGGAAGTCATGCAATCCGTATCCAGCGCGTCCACACCACTTCACACCAGTGCCATGCCCGGTCAACTCACATCCCATCTGGCTGGCGAGTCACTAAGCACCCTGGCGCACTACCAGATCATTCGTCGCAATGGGGCGGTTGTATCGTTTGAGCCCAACAAGATAGCGGTCGCCATGATGAAGGCTTTTTTGGCCGTGCATGGGACACAGGGTGCGGCCTCTGCCAGCGTTCGTGAAACGGTGGATGGACTGACTCAGCAGGTCATCCGTGCCCTGATGCGATCACGCCCTGGCGGCGGAACTTTCCATATAGAAGATGTCCAGGATCACGTGGAACTGGGGCTGATGCGCGGCGGACACCATGAAATTGCCCGGGCCTATGTGCTGTACCGTGAGCGACGCACGCAAGAGCGGGCCAAACAGGTCATTCAATCTGCACCACCCGCGCCCGTGCTGCATGTGCTCGAAGGCGGCCAGCGCGTAGCGCTTGATCTGCAAGAAATGACAGTGCGCATTGAAACGGCCTGCTCAGGCCTGGGCGCAGACGTGAAGGCAGACCCCATTGTCCAGGAGACGATGCGCAACCTGTATGACGGCGTTCCCATGGACGAGGTCTACAAGGCTTCCATACTGGCCGCGCGTACCTTGATTGAAAAGGATCCCGATTACACCTATGCCACCGCGCGCTTGCTGTTTCACACCATCTCACGTGAAGTGTTGGGGCATGACGTAGCGCAGGCCGATATGCAGCAGGCCTACACTGACTATTTCCCGGGTTTCATCAAAAAGGGCGTCGAGAACGACCTGCTCGATGAAAAGATGCTTCAGTTTGATCTCAAACGCCTGGCTGGATCGCTCAAGGCGGAGCGTGACTTGAAGTTTGACTATCTGGGACTGCAAACCCTTTACGACCGTTACTTCCTGCATGTCGGCAAGCAACGCATTGAATTGCCACAGGCGTTTTTTATGCGGGTCGCCATGGGCCTTTCGCTCAACGAGATTGACCGTGAAGCCCGCGCCATCGAGTTCTATGAAGTGCTCTCCAGCTTTGACTTCATGTCCTCTACTCCCACACTCTTCAACAGTGGAACGCTGCGCTCGCAACTCTCGAGCTGCTACTTGACGACAGTGCCCGACGATCTGGATGGCATTTACGAATCCATCAAGGAAAACGCACTGCTATCCAAATTTGCCGGCGGACTGGGCAACGACTGGACGCGTGTGCGCGCACTGGGCTCCCACATCAAAGGCACCAACGGCGAATCGCAGGGCGTGGTCCCTTTCCTGAAAGTCGTTAACGACACCGCTGTGGCGGTAAACCAGGGCGGAAAACGCAAAGGCGCGGTGTGCACCTACCTAGAAACCTGGCATCTGGACATCGAAGAGTTCCTGGAGTTGCGAAAGAACACCGGCGATGACCGCCGCCGCACCCACGACATGAATACCGCAAATTGGATTCCCGACCTGTTCATGCGCCGCGTTATGGAAAAAGGCACATGGACTCTATTCTCTCCTTCCAACGTCCCCGACCTTCACGACTTGTTCGGCGCCGACTTCGAAAAAGCCTATGTCGCCTATGAAGAGAAGGCTGCACGCGGAGAGATCAAACCCGCCCGTACCATCGAGGCTACAGACCTGTGGCGCAAGATGCTGACCATGCTGTTTGAAACCGGTCACCCCTGGATCACTTTCAAGGATGCCTGCAATGTGCGCTCGCCCCAACAACACGTCGGTGTGGTGCACTCTTCCAACCTGTGCACTGAAATCACTCTCAATACCAGCGACACCGAAACTGCGGTGTGCAATCTGGGATCAGTCAACCTGTTGCAGCACCTGAAAGACGGCGCAAATGGCAAGGAACTCGACCACGACAAACTCAAACGCACGGTGATTACCGCCATGCGCATGCTCGACAACGTGATCGACATCAACTACTACGCCGTCAAGAAGGCCCGTGACTCCAATTTGCGACACCGCCCGGTCGGCATGGGTGTCATGGCGTTCCAGGATGCCCTTTACGCCCAGCGCATTCCCTATGCCTCTGACGCTGCAGTGGCTTTTGCGGACACCTCCATGGAGGCCGTCTGTTACTACGCCTACTGGGCGTCCACTGAGCTCGCCCGTGAACGCGGCAAGTATTCCACTTACAAGGGCTCCTTGTGGGACAAGGGCGTATTGCCGCATGACACGCTGGACATGCTGGTCCAGGCACGCGGCGGCTATGTAGAAGTAGACCGCTCTTCCACGCTGGATTGGGATGCGCTGCGCAAGAAAATTGCACAGGACGGCATGCGCAATTCCAATTGCGTGGCCATTGCGCCCACCGCTACCATCTCCAACATCATCGGTGTGGACGCATCTATCGAGCCGTGCTTTGGCAACCTGTCGGTGAAGTCCAATCTGTCTGGCGAGTTCACCGTGATCAACAGCTATCTGGTGCGTGACCTCAAACGTCTGGGCTTGTGGGATGACGTGATGGTGATGGACCTGAAGCACTTTGATGGATCGCTTGCTCCCATTGACCGTGTTCCTCAGGAAATCAAGCAACTGTATGCCACGGCCTTTGAGGTGGAGACCCAGTGGCTGGTAGAGGCTGCGGCACGTCGGCAGAAGTGGATTGACCAGGCACAGTCGCTCAACATTTATATGGCTGGGGCATCCGGCAAGAAACTCGACGAGACTTACAAACTCGCATGGCTGCGCGGCCTGAAAACCACTTATTACCTGCGCACCATGTCTGCCACCCACGCTGAAAAATCCACAGTGTCTGCAGGGCGTATGAACGCCGTGTCGTCGGGCAATGATGCACAAGGTTCACCCAGAATGTCGAGTGCACTGGAAGCCGCAGCAGCGGCTGCTCAAGCGCAAATGGCGATGTCTGAAAACGCTGCGACAGACATCCGTTTCTGCGGCGTTGACGACCCCACCTGCGAGTCTTGCCAATAGATAAATCTGTGTTGTGTGAACTCTGGTTTGCGCAACGCGATGCATATCAACAACACTCCTCTGCAGCGCAATGCATGATTACTTTTCATTTCATTTCGCTGCTCTCATAATCCGCTGATTGGAATCATCTATGTTGTCCTGGGACGAAGAAGTCAAGCCCTCACCGCAAACAAGTTTTGCTCGCACACCGCAAGCGGATGCACTGTCTTTGCAAGAAGTTTCTGCAAGTGCCGTGCGCACATTGAACGATGGCGCGCGTGTACCTAACCCGGCTCTCTTTTCTGAAGCAGTGGCGACACCGCAGGCCACCGCAAGACGTGTTCGCGCATCGGACAAACGCATCATCAATGGTCAGACCGACGTCAACCAGTTGGTGCCTTTCAAATATAAATGGGCGTGGGAAAAATACCTGGCCACCTGTGCCAACCACTGGATGCCGCAAGAAGTCAACATGACCCGCGACATCGCGTTGTGGAAGGACCCCAATGGCCTGACAGAAGACGAGCGACGCATCGTCAAACGCAATCTCGGCTTCTTCGTGACGGCAGACTCTTTGGCCGCCAACAACATTGTGCTTGGCACCTATCGTCACATCACGGCGCCAGAGTGCCGCCAGTTTCTCTTGCGCCAGGCATTTGAAGAAGCCATTCACACGCATGCCTACCAATACATTGTGGAATCGCTGGGTCTGGACGAAGGTGAAATTTTCAACGCCTACAACGAAATTCAATCTATCCGCGACAAGGACGAATTTCTGATCCCCTTTATTGAGGCGATCATGGATCCCAACTTCCGCACGGGTACTCAGGAAACAGACCAGACCCTTCTCAAGTCGCTGATCGTGTTTGCCTGCCTGATGGAAGGTCTTTTCTTCTATGTAGGCTTCACTCAAATTCTGGCGCTGGGTCGTCAGAACAAGATGACCGGAGCTGCCGAGCAATACCAGTACATCCTTCGTGATGAATCGATGCATTGCAACTTTGGCATCGATCTGATCAACCAACTCAAGGCCGAGAACCCACAGCTCTGGACCGCCGAATTCAAGGCCGAAATCAAGGCGCTTTTCGAAAAAGCAGTGGAACTCGAATACCGCTATGCCGAAGACACCATGCCGCGTGGTGTGTTGGGCATGAACGCATCTATGTTCAAGGGTTATCTACGCTATATCGCCAACAGGCGTGCCACACAGATCGGCCTGGAGGCTCTCTACCCCAACGAAGAGAACCCCTTCCCATGGATGAGCGAAATGATTGACCTGAAGAAGGAACGTAACTTCTTCGAAACTCGCGTGATTGAATACCAGTCGGGCGGTGCCCTGTCCTGGGATTGATGTTCACATGCACTTCAGAATTTCACAAGCGCTAACCGTATCTACTGAGGGTAGCCTGTGGCGACTGCCCAAAGCAGGTTCGTTGCGCTTGTGTCACCGAGTTCATGCCGCTGGGGATTTGCCCAACGATATGAATCGCTTCCTGCTCTCCAACACACAGGAAGTGCTCTTTGCTAATTGAACAAGGAGAAAACTATGGCAACTGCAAAAAAACCGGCCGCTAAGAAGGCCGCTCCCGCGAAGAAGGCTGCGCCAGCTAAAAAAGCTGCGCCAGCTAAGAAAGTAGCTGCGAAAAAAGCTGCACCAGCCAAAAAGGCGGCTCCCGCCAAGAAAGCTGCACCGGCCAAAAAAGTAGCTGCTAAAAAAGCTGCACCGGCTAAAAAGGCGGCCCCCGCCAAGAAAGCTGCACCGGCTAAAAAAGTAGCTGCTAAAAAAGCTGCCGCTCCAGCCAAAAAAGCTGCTGCCAAAAAGGCCCCAGCCAAGAAAGCTGCAGTCGCTAAAAAGCCCGCAGCAAAAAAGCCAGTAGCTAAAAAAGCAGCGAAAAAGCCCGCTGCGAAGAAAGCCGCGAAAGCACCCGCTGCCAAACCGGCACCTGCCGCACAAACCACTCTGAATCCTCAGGCAGCTTGGCCGTTTCCGACGTCAAGCAAACCCTGATTCACGTGTGTTCAAAAGCCCGACACTGCTGTGTCGGGCTTTTTTTATGGGTAAAACGCCAACAAGCGATAGCCTGAAATGCGCGTTGATCCGCTTGGGAGTTGCAGTTCTACTGCCTGCGACACCGCCCACTCTCCGCCCGATTCCAGTTCGCTGCGTTCCTGGCCCAACTCCGGCACTGAAATTACGCGCCTGACAATGGCTTGGTCTTGCGCGTCTGTGAGTGTCAACTCTATCGCCGGCAGGGCAACGGAGACTGCTGCAGTATTTTTTAGAGTCAAGTTGAGCCGATACACATTACCCCACGACTTGCTGAAGGAGGAACTGTCGATCAATACAGACTCAATCTGCTTGAGCGGTAAGACCTCGCAGCCCAAAGCGCTGCAAAAGGCATCTGCAACGACCTTTGCGCCCGGTATGCCGGCGACTATGCGATGGCGCTCATTTGCAAGCACCTGCGCAAGCAACACCACCACCAGAATACCCACCACGGCGCCCAGAGCCACCCTCCATGCACCCTTTTTTTTGGTAGGCCTCGCAGGAGTCAGAAAACTCACCGCGTTGGAGATATCGGGAATATTTTCTTCAGAGGAAACTGAATATGACTGCCTAGTCGTTGTTTCGGAAAGCTGGCGGTTGGAATCACCCGCGCCCCAGTCTGCGCCCGGCGACACATCCAGGAAATCTGCCGTCACTGCATGATTTTCGAACTGCGTCTCCAGTGGCTGGAACTCCACGGAAAGCACTTGCAAGGGAGTGTCCAGAGTCGGGGCCTCGGGCTGCGCCATTTCAACCGGCGCTACAGGCGAAGGCTCAGCTGGATGGGAAGCCGTAGCGCTAGCGGTACCGAGAATGGCACCCCAGTCGTAACCAGTGGGCTCCTCTACTGCGCTAGCCAGTGCCTCTGGAGGAGCGGATTGCAATTGCACGTTGGCATCAAATACCTCGTTGCAATGACCGCACCGAACCCAGCCCTCCGAAATTCTGAGCTGGTCTGGCACGATCTTGAACATCGTTGAGCAAGTGGGACAGCGCGTCATCAAACTCATGGCTGTTCCATTGTAAAACCCGACCAGCGCGCTATAAAGACGCTGTCATTAGAATCCAACCGTCTTCCTGATCAGCCACGCTCAAAACGCAGTAGGGTGCATAAGCATCTTTCAACTCAGAGGCCTGTCGCTCCAAAATGCCGGCAAGTACCAGTTTGCCACCCAAATCCACATGCGAACACAGCAACGGTGCTAACACTTTAAGAGGTGTCGCCAGAATGTTGGCCAACACCACGTTGAATTTTCCTTGAGCCATGTCTGGCAGTCCTGCCATGAGCTTTACACCATTGGCAGACGCATTGAGTTCCGTGGATTCGACAGCAGCCTTATCGATATCCACTGCAACCACCTCGACGGATCCGAACTTGCAAGCACCGATGGCCAAAATGCCCGATCCGCATCCGTAGTCAAGTACCCGCTGATTTCCCGGATGACTGGCAATCCAGCGTAAACACATGCGGGTCGTTGGGTGGGTACCCGTACCAAATGCCAAGCCGGGATCCAGCCGAATCATGTGACGGGCTTGAGCAGGTGGTTCGTGCCAAGTGGGCACGATCCAGAATTCAGGTGTGATTTCTACAGGAGCAAACTGCGACTGCGTCAGTCGCACCCAATCCTGGTCTGGGACCGGCCGGATGTCGAGTACTTGGCATTGCGCAAAGAAGTCTTGTGCCTGCAAAATGCTTGAAGCCTCTTGAGCCAACTCCTGGGTGGAAAACAGACCGATGACGCGCGATCGCTGCCAACCCTCTTTGGGGGGAGGCATACCCGGTTCGCCAAAAAGTGCCTGCTCGGCATCGGTCTGGGCGTCTGCATCCTCCACACTTACACTCAGGGCATCCAGGGCGTCCAGGGCATCGCTCACGCCTTCGACGAGACTCTCCGGACACATGAGGCGCAATTCAAACATGCTGGCTACCGCTTGTGCTGATCAAGCCACTGCTCAAGATAGTGAATATTGGTGCCCCCAGCCATGAATTTGGCGTCGACCATCAATTCGCGGTGCAGGGGAATGTTGGTATTGATTCCCTCAACCACGGTTTCCGCCAACGCTGTGCGCATGCGCGCCAAAGCCTGATCACGACTATCCCCGTGCACAATGATCTTGCCAATCATCGAGTCGTAATTGGGAGGCACGAAGTAATTGGTGTACACATGTGAATCCACTCGCACGCCAGGGCCACCGGGTGCATGCCACATGGTGATACGGCCAGGCGAGGGCGTGAACTTA
>CAJBMJ010000592.1 GCA_903954045.1 uncultured beta proteobacterium
TCGCTTGACCCAACGCTGACACGCTCCACGATTGCATGGGCACCATTGGGGAGTTGGGACAAAAGCATGGGGGACCGGACCTTTAACTTATCGCGCTGGCATAGCATGTAGCAAAGCCAGTCTAAATGAGAGTTTATTTCATTTGAATCCAGCGCTGAGGCTGCCCGAGCCAGCCAGCTAAGCCGGCCCATGCCGGGCAGTTACACTGCGCCCTGCCCGCAGGCGACTCGCGCCCGACCCACTTTCCCTGGCTTTCCATGCAAATCAATCTCCGTCTTGCCTTTCACTACGGCCTTACTATTTTTCTGAGCGCTTTTTTGCTGTTTCAGGTGCAGCCGCTCATCGGCAAGATGATCCTGCCCTGGTTCGGCGGGTCAGCAGCGGTCTGGACCACCTGCATGCTGTTTTTTCAACTGGTACTTTTGTTGGGCTATTTTTATTCGCACTGGACGGTGCGGTACCTCAAACCGGCGCATCAAAGCCTGCTCCATGCGAGTCTGTTGGTCATCAGCCTGCTGTTGCTGCCTATCAGCCCTGGCGCCGAATGGAAGCCCGTTGGCGACGAAAACCCGACCCTGCGCATTCTGGGCCTGCTAGCGGCCAGCATCGGTCTTCCGTATTTTGTGCTGTCCACCACCGGCCCGCTATTGCAGGCATGGTTCGCACGGGAGCGCGCCGGAATGGTGCCCTACCGACTGTTCGCCCTCTCCAACTTTGGTTCCATGCTGGCCCTGCTGGCTTACCCCATTTTGGTGGAACCCTTCTTCCCCACGGTAGGCCAATCCTGGCTCTGGTCCAGCCTGTTTGTCTGCTTTGCAGCGGCCTGCGCTTTGCTGGCCTGGCGCGGAAGAAATGGTGTAACCCTGGCCATGCCTGCGCAGGAAAAATTCAGCGCGCCCAAATGGACTGATCTCACGCTGTGGGCTGCACTGGCTGCCTGCCCGTCCATACTCATGGTGGCTGATACGAGTTTTCTCACTACCAATATCGCGCCCATTCCCATGATCTGGGTGGCACCTCTGGCGCTGTATCTGCTGTCTTTCATCCTGAGTTTTGAGCGCAGCGGCTGGTACCAGCGCAAGGTATTTGTGCCATGGCTGATTCTGGGTCTGGCGGCACTGGCCTACCTACCCACCATGAGCATGAACGCGCTGCCCATCTATGTCTCGATGGCGATCAATTTGTCGGCATTTTTTGCCGCCTGTATGGTGTGCCACGGAGAGCTGGCCCGCATGCAACCCCACCCGGGTCACCTCACGGGTTACTACCTGATGCTGGCCGTGGGCGGCGTGGTGGGTGGATTTTTTGTGGGAGTCATCGCACCCTACTGGTTTAACAGCAACTATGAACTCTCCATTGGTATTGTGCTGACTGGCATCGTCGCTGCGCTGGCCATCATTCCCAGATCAAAGTTTTCCAGTTCCACCTGGCGCAAGGGCACGATTGCACTGACCTGCATTGCGCTGATCGGACTAAGCTGGTTCCGCTGGGTAGACCACGTGGACGAAACCAGCGGCTCGGATGTGTCGGTGCGCAACTTTTACGGAACGCTGCAGGTTTTTTCCAACACGCAGTACCAGTTTCGCAGCATGTACCACGGGCAAATTGTGCATGGCAGACAGTACACCGCACCGGACAAACTGGACCAGCCCACGACCTACTACAGCCCTGAGGGCGGCGTGGGTCGCGCCATGCAAATCAAGGCAGCAGACGGCCCCTTGCGTGTGGGAGTTATCGGTCTGGGAGTGGGTACTTTGGTGAGCTATGGGCGCAAGGGTGATTACTTTCGTCTGTACGAAATCGATCCCCTGGTCATTGACATCGCCCACAAAAATTTCTCCTACCTGTCGCGCACGCCAGCCACTACCGAAATCGTTCTCGGCGATGCCCGCTTGCAGCTTGAGCGTGAACCGGACCAAAAACTCGATGTCATGGTGGTAGACGCCTTCTCAGGTGATTCAGTGCCTGTGCACCTGCTCACGCGCGAGGCTTTTGACCAGTATTTCAGGCACCTCAAGCCCAATGGCATTCTGGCTGTGCACATCACCAACCGTTTCCTGGACTTGCGCCCCGTGGTCAAAACGGCTGCCGATACCGCCAAAAGGGACGTGCGGATTGTGGATTTCGAGGGTGACTCTGAAAAACTGGTACTTCGTTCGCGTTGGGCGCTCATCAGCGCTGACGCGGCCTTTTTCAAAAATCCCCAACTGGCTGACGCTACCAGCCTGTCAACACCCGCGCGCTTTCGCCCCTGGAAAGACGACTACAGCAGCATACTTTCGGTGTTGAACTGAAACCGTGAATCAGTCATAGGCAATAGCCGCGTTGCCCTGGTTGGCCTGGGCACGCCATCCAGCCAAGGCAGCGTCCGAGGGGAAGAACCGGGCGTCGTCACCCAAATGCAGCTCGGCCATGGCGCCATTGCAAGTTGTGGTGTCGGCAGGGACTGAATTTTGCATGGAAGCGTCTGCCAGTCGCCGCACCTGCAAGCGAATCGCCAGTCCCCGCACCAGTTCGCCCTGATCGGACATTTCCCTTTTTGCTGGAAATTCCTTGACCATGCGGGCCACATCCGGCGCCTTGCCGTTCACTTCCACCCGCAGGTATTTGCCAAAACGGCAGCGGGCCTGTTCCAGACTCCAGATCTGCTGGATGGTGAACTGCATGCCGCCCGAAAAACGGTCGGGTTGCGCCTTGCCCATGGCAATGATGAGTTCATCGTCCTTTAGCAGGTCTTTGTTCGCATTGAGAAGCGCCTCATCGGCACGCGCTTCGATGGTGGCGGATTTGTCACTCAGCCTGAAAAGTCCCAATTTGCCGCGCTGGCCGTTGATGACCCGCAAGTCGGTGACGATGCCCGCCAGCAGCTGTGGCTCGCGCGTATCGAGCACGTCCTCAATCGACCGCTTGGCAAAACGGCGCACTTCCAGGGCCACTTCATCAAACAGGTGGCCTGACAAATAGAAACCAACGGCCGTTTTTTCCTGCGTCAGCCGCTCTTTGACGCCCCAGGGCAAGGCGTCCACCAGGTCTGGCTCCTGGGTGCTGGAGCCATGGTCATCTTCCCCGCCCATATCAAACAGGCCCACCTGGTTGGCATTGGCCGCACTGGCGGACGCAAAATCAAAAGCGCGGTCCATGCTTTCCACCAGCGCAGCACGATTGAGGTTCAAGGTATCAAAGGCCCCTGCCTTGATCAGCGCCTCTACACAGCGCTTGTTCAGCCGGGTGCGGTCCACCCGGCGGGCAAAGTCAAACAGGCTTTTGAATGGGCCTTCTTCTTGCGTTGGTCCCCTGCCCTCACGCGCAGCCACAATGGCATCAATCGCCTGCTGGCCTGTGCCCTTGATCGCGCCCAGACCATAGCGAATTTCCTTGTTGGAGATGGGCTCAAAACGGTGTTTGCCCCGGTTGATGTTGGGCGCTTCAAACGACAGACCCATTTTCACGGCATCCTCAAACAACACCTTGAGCTTGTCGGTGTCGTCCATCTCCACCGTCATATTGGCGCAGAAGAACTCGGCCGTGTAGTGCACCTTGATCCAGGCTGTGTGGTAGGCCAGCAGTGAATAGGCAGCGGCATGCGACTTGTTGAAGCCATAGCCGGCAAACTTCTCCATCAAGTCGAAAATTTCGTCGGCCTTGGCCTCGTCGATGGCATTTTTGGCCGCACCGGCCCGGAAGATGGCTCGGTGCTCGGCCATTTCTTCCGCTTTTTTCTTGCCCATAGCCCGGCGCAGCATGTCGGCACCACCGAGGGAGTAGCCGCCCAGAATTTGCGCAGTCTGCATCACCTGCTCCTGGTAGACCATGATGCCGTAGGTCTCACTGAGCATCTCGGCCACCAGCGGGTGCGGGTATTCGATGACTTCGCGCCCGTGTTTGCGCGCCACGAAGCTGGGAATCAGGTCCATCGGGCCGGGACGGTACAGCGCGTTGAGCGCAATCAGATCTTCCAGGCGCGAAGGCTTGGCGTCCTTGAGCATGCGTTGCATGCCCGTGCTTTCAAACTGAAACACGGCTTCGGTCTTGCCCTCCGAGAAAAGGCGGTACACCTTGGCGTCGTCCAGCGGCAGGTTCTCGTAGGCAAAATTCTCCTGGCCCGGATGACGCTGCATGATGAATTCGCGCGCGATCTCCAGAATGGTCAGCGTGGCCAGGCCCAAGAAGTCGAACTTCACCAGGCCAATGGCCTCCACGTCGTCCTTGTCGTACTGGCTCACTGCAGAGTCGCTGCCGGGTTGCTGGTACAGCGGGCAAAAGTCGGTGAGTTTGCCGGGTGCAATCAGCACGCCACCGGCATGCATGCCAATGTTGCGCGTTATACCCTCGAGTTTGCGGGCCAACTCCAGCAGGGTTCTGACGTCTTCTTCCTTGGCCTCACGCTCGGCCAAAATCGGTTCAGCCTCAGACGCGTACACATATTTGTCGCTCTTTTTGCCGTCGGTGGGCGGCAGCTGCAATGTGACGTTGGTGCCGGGTTTGTTGGGGATGAGCTTGCTGATGCCATCGCAAAAGGTGTAGCTCATGTCCAGCACGCGGCCCACGTCTCGTACCACGCCGCGCGCAGCCATGGTGCCGAAGGTGGCAATCTGGCTCACCGCTTCTTTGCCGTATTTGCTCTTCACATAGTCGATCACCCGGTCGCGGTTGCCCTGGCAAAAGTCAATGTCAAAGTCAGGCATGGATACCCGCTCAGGATTCAAAAAGCGCTCAAAAAGCAGGTTGTACTGCAACGGGTCCAAGTCAGTGATCTTGAGTGAATAGGCCACCAGAGAACCCGCACCCGATCCACGCCCCGGCCCCACCGGGCAGCCGTTTTTCTTGGCCCAGTTGATGAAGTCACCCACGATCAGGAAGTAACCCGGAAAACCCATTTTCAAAATGGTGCCCAGCTCAAACTCCAGGCGTTCCAGGTAACGCGGCATCTCGGCCTCGCGCTTGGCAGCATCGGGGTACAGATGCGCCATGCGCTCTTTCAGGCCCTCGTGCGACGCATAGCGAAAATACTCCTCCGGGGAGAGCTGCCGACCGTCCACCAGGGGGGTGGGAAATTCGGGCAACTGCGGCTTGCCCAACACCAGCGTCAAGCTGCAACGCTTGGCAATTTCCACCGTATTGGCAATGCTGGAAGGAATATCTTCAAACAGCGCCTCCATTTGCTGCGCCGACTTGAAATACTGTTCCCGTGTGAAGCGCCGCACCCGTTTGGGGTTGCTCAGAATCTCGCCATCGGCAATACACACCCGGGCCTCGTGCGCTTCGTAGTCATCAGGCTCGGTAAATTGAATGGGGTGCGTGGCCACCACCGGCAATTTCAAGCGCGCTGCTAGCTGCACCGCTGCCACCACATGTGGCTCGTCGTCAGAGCGCCCAGCACGCTGCAGTTCCAGGTAAAAGCGATGCGGAAACACACTGGCCAACTGCAGTGCTGCTTCAGACGCGCGATGCGTATCACCCTGCACCAGAGCCTGCCCCACCGGACCAGCCTGCGCGCCCGAGAGTGCGATCAAACCTTCATTGAGTTCTTTCAACCAAGCCAACTTAATGACGGCCTGATTTTTGACCACATTCTTGGTGTAAGCCCGGGCAATCAGCTCTGAGATATTCAGATATCCCTGCTTGTTTTGCACCAGAAGTAGCATGCGGGAAGTCGCCCCGGCATCGCCACCTAGCCCCTCTAAGATAATTTCTGCGCCAATGACAGGCTTGAGGCCCTTGCCCCTGGCTTCCTTGTAAAACTTAACTGCCCCAAAAAGGTTGCTCAGATCGGTAATTGCCAGCGCAGGCTGCCTGTCTTTGGCCGCTACCTTGACGACATCGTCAATGCGGCAGGTGGAGTCAACCACGGAAAATTCGGTATGCAGGCGCAGATGGATAAACATGGGTTCATTGTAGGTTTGCGCCAAGGGCGTATACCCGCACTTTTAGTGGTAGTCGCTTTCCCGTTGGTGGCGTACTGCGGTGATCAAGACA
>CAJBMJ010000593.1 GCA_903954045.1 uncultured beta proteobacterium
CTTCTTTGTGATCATCAACACGCCATGGCCTGGGGAGTGGTACGTCCCGGAACGCACCATCGTCTTCCACATGGAGCCCTGGTGTGCCCAGCCCCACCAGACATGGGGTGTCAAGACCTGGGGCGAGTGGGCGGCGCCCGACCCTTCTCGTTTTCTTCAAGTGCGCTCACATCGGAACGCGGTTAACAACGGTTTTTGGCAACTGCAATCCACCTATTCTCAGCTGAGTTCGCTACCGATTCAAAAGACGCAAGTTATTGCGACCATCTGCAGTGGCAAGTACTTTGACCCAGGTCATATCAAACGCGTCGACTTTTTGAAGTTCCTGGAATCCAAGAACGATGACGTAGTCCGTGTGCACGTGTATGCACTGGAAAATCCGCTAGGCTTTACCACTAGTTGGCGAGGCCCACTGCCGCTGGATGAAAAAGACGCTGCTCTGCTGCCTTACCGGTATTTTTTCTCGGCAGAAAACAACCAGGAACGCAATTTCATTACCGAGAAGCTGTGGGAGCCGCTGCTGACCGAAACGCTGTGCTTTTATTGGGGCGCCCCCAACGCAGCCGACTATGTCGATAGCCGCGCATTTATCGCATTGGATCTGGACGATTTCGAGGGGGCTTTTCGCACCATCAAGAACGCCATCCTGACCCGCCAGTGGGAAGAGCGAATTGACGTCATCCGGCGTGAAAAGCGCAAGGTGCTTGAGCACTACCAGTTCTTCCCGACTTTGGAGCGCATCCTTTTCCATGAGTTGCAACTGCCGCTACATCCCGATGACGACACGGTGCGTTTTCACAAGTACTTTGGGCGTCCCGTGCCTGACAGCGTTGGCGCCGTCTGCTTCATCCACTCCTGGACGCGCAACAACGACGTCACTGTGCTGTGCGAACTGCTGGATGCACTGCAAACGGGGGGCTCGCTGACTCAGCTGGAGCAGGTCTACATCATCAATGTAGGTGACACGGTCAACCTGCCGCGCCGTTTTGATGTGATTGCGACACGTATCCGCCTGATTCAGTTCTCTGTGGATGCCTCAAGTGGTGAGCAGCCAACCCTTGAATTGATTCGAATTTTCTCTCTCTTTCAGAGTCAGACACGCATTTTGTATCTGCACACCAAGGGGGTTTCATACCAGTCAGCCCATCCTTATGTGGACGACTGGCGGCACATGCTCCTCTACTTTTTAGTGGAAAACCACCATCAAGCTCTGGCGCGTCTAGGTCAAGCAGATGTGGTCGGGTGCAACTTGATTCAACATCCACATCGGCATTTCAGTGGCAACTTCTGGTGGGCCAACGCCGGATATTTGAGGCGGCTTCCTGCGGTTCCCGCAGGCGAAAGACACCAGAGCGAATGGTGGGTCTTGAGTGAGGCTGCGGTGCGAGCGGTAAGTCTGCATGACTCAGGTGTCAACCACTACCTGGAACCCTACCCGCGTCTGCGTTATCGCGGGACCACTCAGCGCACGCAAAGCGAACGCACGTCCCGCGATGCACCTAGCGTCTGCTTGTGCATGATTGTGAAGGACGAAGCGCATGTCGTGGCGCAGACGCTGGCAACCGTGGCGGCTTCCATCGATTACTGGGTGATCGTCGACACCGGTTCCAGCGACGACACCATGCGCATCGTCCAGCAATTTTTTCAGGCCCAAAACATTCCGGGGGAATTGCACCAACGCGCTTGGGTCGATTTTGGCGTGAACCGATCCCAGGCATTGGCGCTGGCTCGTGACCGGGCAGACTATCTCTGGATGATCGATGCGGACGACCTGCTTGTGGGCACTATCGACTTCTCGCGCCTGAGCGCCGATGCGTATATGTTGCGCTACGGCACCGATTTTCGGTATTGGAGAACACAAGTCTTTAGTAGTCAAAGGGCCTGGCGCTACGAAGATGCACTCCATGAATACCCGGCATGCTCTGGTGGCTCCTGCACGCAAGAGCGACTGGCGGGTGAATACCATATTGAATCACGACGACTTGGCAGTCGCAACCGCGAGCCAGACAAGTACCTGCGTGATGCGCAAATCCTGCTCGACCAGCTTCGAACCAAGCCTGACGATGCAAGGACGGTTTTTTATCTTGCCCAAAGTTATAGAGATGCCGGTGACTACCAACAGGCGCTGCACTTTTACAACCAGCGTGCACAGATGAATGGATGGGAAGAGGAAACGTTCTACGCCATGCTGCAATGTGGCGTTTGCATGGAGCATCTGGCTGAACCCTGGGAGGCGGTGCTGGCCGCCTACCTGCGAAGCTGGGAGCGCCGTCCGCAGCGGGCAGAGCCTTTGCACCACATCGCTCGCCATTACAGGGAAGGCGGGCAGTACCAGCTAGGCCATCTGTTTGCTACCCGAGCATCTGGCATTGCGTATCCTGCTGACGACCTGCTTTTTGTGTCAAACGATGTCTATGCGTGGAGGATTCGAGACGAGCTATCAGTCTGTTCCTACTATGTGGGGAACTTTCGCGAAAGCTTTGACCTGTGCACCCAACTACTGGCAAACACGGGTACGCCAGAAAGCGAGAGAGCCAGAATACAGTCCAACCGCGACCTGTGCGTACCCCATTTGCAGGCCTTGACATTGGCTTATCCATCGCAGATCGTGCGCCAACTGGCTGACGCCAGACGCGGTGCAACCAAAACAGCGCCGCGTGTCACGCTCACGATCACCGCCTGCAAGCGACCAGACTTGTTCGAAAAGACGATCAATTCGTTTCTCAACTGCTGTGCCGATTGGCAGTCCATCGACCGCTGGATATGTATTGATGACGGGTCGACCCAGGCGCAGCGCACCTGGATGCAGGAACGTTATCCATTTTTTGAGTTCATCCTGAAGGAGCGTGCCGATAAAGGCCATGCCAACAGCATGAACCGCTTGCTGCAGATCATTGATAGTCCGTTCTGGTTGCATTTGGAGGACGACTGGCATTTCTTTGTCGAAGAGCACTACGTCACCAAAGCCCTGTCCATTCTGGCGGACAACTCGCACATCGGCCAGGTACTGTTCAATCAGAATTACGCCGAAACACTGCAATGCCGCAGTATCGTCGGGGGTGTGGAGCATCACACGGCGCAAGAAGGTATCCGCTATTGGTTGCATCAGCACATCGCCAAAGATAGCAAGGCATATCCAGAGTTCTTCAAGGGATTCCCCCCTGGCGCTCGGTCAAACGTCTGGTGGCCGCATTATTCCTTGCGCCCATCCCTGATTCGCATGTCCACCATTCGTGAGCTGGGACTTTACGATCCTACGAGCAGACATTTTGAACTTGAATATGCTCAGCGGTATGCGCAGCACGGCTACCAGTCTGCCTTCTTTGACGGCGTTAACGCATTGCACATCGGAAAACTGACATGGGAAACAGGGAGCGCTCATCAAGCCAATGCCTACCAATTGAACGATGAACCGCAGTTTGGTGAGCAAGGCCCGGACGCAGTCAGCAGGCCAGTTCGGGTTCAGCTGATATCGCACGCGGAATCGGCGGACTATTTGACTCTTCTTCTGCAGCGCCAATCGTCAGCCTGCGGTCGTTGGGGTGGCATTGAAGTGACAGTGGAGGGTGACAACATCGATTATTGGGCTGTGCTGGATCAGCCCGGCATGTCGAAATTGCCCACAGAGAAAGGTCGCACCATCTTCTTTCCGGTAGCGGCACCGATGCTTCAATGGGCTGCGCCAGACCCGCGTGGTTATGTGCAAATGCGCTCCAACGAACGTTACTGCAGTGTTGCCTTCTGGTCACTTGGCATGGACTACGCTGCGCTTTTACAAACAGAGATTACCAAGTCGTTGCAGTTGTCGAGTCGTACGACCAGTGAAACCGTTGAACCAGGGCAGTTGTTGAGTGCGGCGTTCCTCTCGTATCTGGAAGAGCAGGGTGTCGCGATTGACAGCTTTGCACCGGATAACCGCCATGCGCTGCGGGGTTACCGTGGTCCGGTGTCCGCGCAAGACACGCGTGCGGCCATCTTGCCCTACCGCTATACCCTCGTGATTGAGGACTGGGATGAAGCCAACTTTTTCTCCGAGAGGCTCGTCGATGCCATTTTGGGGGAGTGCCTTTGCTTTTATTGGGGCTGCACCAATCTGGAGACCTATCTTGATGGCCAGGCCTTCATTCGGCTGCCTCTGCACGACTTCGATCTGAGCCTTCGGATCATGCAAGAGGCCA
>CAJBMJ010000594.1 GCA_903954045.1 uncultured beta proteobacterium
ACTTGTCTACAGATTTTGTCGGTGTCGGTTTTCGAAAAAACCCTGATTTCATGCGCCTTGCAGACCGATGACTACAAAACTGAACTACCACCCGACGCTAACCAGTTGATTTTGTTCGGTTTTTGACCGGACGGAAGTGATATCGATTCAGAAATTCTTCAAAAAAAAAGAGGGCCGAAAGAGTTTGACAACCATGCATTTGAGCCATCGCCAAGGAGCACTTTCATTCCTCCATACCTTGAACGCCGTTGACCGGGCTGGGCTCATGGCGTTCAGCGCCAGGGCATCTGAGCCAGTGCCGACAGGTTACTCTCATTGGCTGTGCACTGACATCCCACTGGGAATCATTTCCAAGCAGCGAGCGCAATGGCTTTCCCTTCATCTGGCCCAATGCGCCATGGTTGAGAGCCATCTGGTATGGGATGCTCGGGCCCTGACGCCATCGCTGCGAAGCCAGCATTTGCAAAATGCATTGCTTTGCGGCAGAGACGAAGGGAAACTATCCGGTTGGCGCAACGAGAAGTACAGCTTCTGGAACTCTGAGGAACTGGTTCCGCAGATTGCCCAGGAATCCTTGTTTGATGTGGAGCGCGCTGGCTTCAGATTTCTAGGCCTGCTCAGCCACGCAGTTCATATCAACGGTTTTCTGCCGGACGGCCGTCTCTGGTGTGCCAGACGTGCGCTCAGCAAGGCAACAGACCCGGGAATGCTCGACAACATCACGGCAGGCGGTCTTCCAAGCGGAGAGTCATTATCCCAATGCGCGCAGCGGGAGCTATGGGAAGAAGCAGGCATCTCTGACCTGGATACCCAAGCACTACAACCAGCGGGCTGCGTGCGGACGTCCCGACTGGAGCCACAGGGCTGGCATGACGAGGTGTTGCACGTCTTCAACCTCAATCTCACAGAGGGTTTCCATCCTGAAAATCAGGACGGTGAAGTTGCAGAGTTTATGTGCCTTCAACCCAAAGAAGTACTTGCCCGAATGGACGCGGGTGAATTCACTGTGGATGCCACTCAAACGCTGGTACAAGGGCTGCGCTGCGCGCAGCAAAAAAACAGCCGCTAGAGGAACAGAGCCAGCAAGGCCACAACGGTCGCAACCAGCAGAGCCCAGGTCAGCACTTCGGACCAGCGGAAATGGGGGCGAGGCAGCTTCTTGAAGTCTTCAATGATCGTATCTTTGAAATCCATGGCTTACCCCAGTTCAAAAACGCTATGGGCAAAATCCCCACAGACACTTACAGCTTCATTATGCGAGCCATATGTGTCAGATTTATTTCATCTGGTAACGCCATGTATCTGCGTGGAACAGGCGTCTACCGCACAACCTCCAGCGCAGAGTCTTTGAGCAGACTTCTTTGAAGTTTTTCTTCTGGCAAATTCAGCAAGAGCTCCAGGCGACGCCCCATTTCATGCAGCGTGTGGCGATAAGCCATATGCCGTTGGCTCGCCGTCATGTCCCCGGCGGAAGGGTCTGCAAAAGTCCAATGCACGGTAGACGGATGTCCCGGCCAGACCGGGCAGGTCTCCACAGCAGCAACGTCGCACACGGTGATGATCAAATCCATGTGGGGTGCGTCTGGCTGGGAAAATTCCGACCAATGCTTGCTGCGCAGGCCCTTGATAGAAACACCTGAGTGCTCTAGTACCTCCAGCACCAAAGCGTGGGGCTTTCCGTCGTCTGTAGGCGCGCTCCCCGCTGAATAGGCGACAAAACGGTGGGAATTGCCCAAGGCGTCCAGATGGTTCATCATGGCTTCAGCAAGAATGCTGCGTGAAGCGTTATGGGTACAAATAAAGAGGACGTTCATAAGCAAGACACTCATCTCGAAAAAGGTTGAATCCAGACCACGGGGCATGCCGCAGAACTCAGGTGGAAATGTATCTGATTAACGCACCGAGCCCTGTACCTGCGACAAAGCACCACAAGCGCGCTGTACCTCTGCCAGCACCCAGTCACCGGCGTCCAGCGTTAAATCATGGCCTGCGCTAGGGTGCATACGCAGTTCGACGCCCCAGGCCTTCGCCAATTGCATAGAGCATAGCGGCGACACCAGACTGTCACCATGGGACCCCAGGATGAGGGTTGGCATCTGCGGCGCGCTGCTGTGGGCCCGGAAGCGAGCGGATGCCCAAAGTTGTCGCAAGGCATTCATGCTGGATACGGGCTGCGATTTTCGCATCTGGGCCCAGTGATCCAACACGTCAAGTTGAGCATGGTTGCTGGTCATTTTCAGTATGGTCCGCTCCTGGTCGACGGGCTTCTCGGATGCAAATGGCAGCGAGAGCAGGTGGAGGTAATTTTTTGCCAGCAAACGTTGCAGCGGGTTGCTGTAAGGCCTCATGCTGGTATTCACAAGCACAAGCAAAGCCAGTTCCTTGGGCCAGGTTTGCGCCCATTGCGTGGCCACCATTCCACCCATGGATACTGCCAGGACCCCCACGGGCCCTACCGCGCCACACTGCTGCAACTGATTGCGCACATTCAACACCATGTCCGCAACGCAGGTAGGGCTCTGCATTTCAAACAACTCACCATTCCCAGGAAGATCCAGCGCCAGCACCCTGCTGGCAGGCATGGCAGCCTCCAAGGCTCGGTCAAAACCGGCCCAGTGGTGTCGACCCCGCGTTAATCCACGCAACAGGATCCAGGTCGCAATGGCCATCAGTACCACTCCTGCAAAGCTTGCGCGTGAAAGTGCGCCCTTTGGTCATGGTCTGGCAGCCAGCGGGAATGGCTGCAGGCAGCGCGGGATAAAAACTCCAGAAACATCTGGTGCTGGCGAAGTACCCGTTGCTGGCGGTGTTCAATGAGCGGGTTGAAAATTCCATGGCGCGAAAACAACTGACGCGGATTCTTGCGAATCCAAAGCCAGGAACCCATCTCCAATGTCAGCGGCAAAAAAATGCCGCTCGCCTGTGCACAAGCCATTTGGTAAAGATAGTCCCACAGATCACCGTGCGTCAGATACTGCATGCTTTGTGGTTCGATGATGTAGCGATGCTGGCTGTAGGACTGGCTGAATATGTTGTACAAAACCTGCATCTCGGCCAGATGCGCAATAGGCGCCCGGGTGTGGGCGTAGGGAAACCAGACCCGATCGCGCACACCAAAACCTGAATGGCAATCCAACGAGATGGAGAACGGTCGCGGTAGGAGTTCTGTGCGGACCACTTCACACACAGCCAGGTTCTCGGCCTCCATGTCATCACCCGCAATGCCGCGGTACCAGGGCAAGGTCGAACTCCAGGTCTGACCACCCAGCAAGAATGGAACGGACTCTATGGCATCGATGGGGGCATTGCGCATCAAATCCACACCCCTGGGGTTGGCGCGCGTGCCAAGGCGCATACCGCCCGGGTTAACGATGGGCATAAACACCAGACGAACCGACTCCAGTTGGCGATGCAGAGTGCTGTCCCACTGAAGACGCATCACCAGACTCTGAAGATAGGCAATGACCACTTCGGTACCAATACGCTCCAATCCGTGCACACCCCCAAAATAGCCCACGCCGGCCACTGACGGGTCGGGATTGCCCAGTGCAATGGAATACACCGGATAACTTCCACCCTGCATTTCAATTCTGCGAACCACGCGGGACTGAAGATGATCTGCGCCCAGCTCAATGATCCGCTCCAGCGCCGCTAGTTCCGGCAATTCGCCCAATGTCATGGAACCGCCACACAAAGACACACCATCGTCACAAACCATTCATAAACTGTGGGAACTGAACTTAACAAGGGAGTGAACACCATGCTGTGGAAATTTCTCAATCTGGGCAGAGTACTGGACGAACTTTTTGACGATGGCTGGTGCCTGCTGGGTGTACCAGTCAGCTGCGAAACACCGGACGCCGCGTTGTTTCAGGATTGATTTTCAATGCGTCGGACGCCACCTGGCGCGTCCACCATTTTGAACCCTGACAAGGCACCTCTGAGGTGACGCGTCTCATCTGCCAGGGCCAGGGCACCCGCAGCTGACTCCTCCACCATAGCAGCGTTTTGCTGGGTGGCCTGATCCAGTCCGTTCATGGAGGCGCTGATCAAATCGATGCCTTCTCGCTGCTCTTCTGCGGCACGTCGAATGTCGTTGATGACACCGAACACCCGCCCTACGCTCTCCACAATGCCCTGCATGGTTTGACCGGCCTCACTCACCAGCAAGGATCCGGCTTCAACTTTACTCACAGATTGATCAATGATGCCCTTGATTTCGCGGGCGGCCTGCGCAGAACGTCCGGCAAGACTGCGCACCTCACTGGCCACCACCGCAAAGCCGCGCCCCTGATCGCCCGCCCTGGCGGCTTCCACCGCCGCGTTCAGCGCCAGAATGTTGGTCTGGAAAGCGATGCCATCAATCACACTGATGATGTCTGAGATCTGATGGGAAGATGTATTGATGTCGCTCATGGTAGAGACCACCTTGGAGACCACTTCACCTCCGCGGCTCGCAACGCTGGTCGCCTGTTGTGACAACTGCACCGCTTCAGCTGCAGACTTGGCTGTGTGACGTACGGTTAGTGATAATTGGTCAATAGAGGTAGCAGCCTTTTGCAAGGCAATGGATGCCTGCTCCGTGCGCTCGGACAGATCCGTATTGGCATGGGCAATTTCGTGGGTATTGCTGTCAACCACGTCTACCCCCTGCCGTACCTGCTCCACCAGAGTGACCAGCGCAGCGTGCATGTGATTGAGGTCGCGTTTGACATGCGCTAATTCATCAGAACCTGTGACATGCAGTTGCGAACTGAGATCGCCCTGACCCCAGGCTTTTGAGGTTACCTGCAGCTCTTGTATTGGCACAATGATCGAACGGTTGATCGCCAGGACCAGTAGTGTCGCCACGACCGAAACCACCATGGCAGTGGAAGCGATTAGCCATGGATCACGAGAGGCAACTACTTTAAAGCTGGTGCGGCTTTTCTCCGCCCTGGCTTGCACTATGTGCTCCAGATTTTCTAGCGATTGGTCCAGTTTTCGCACTTCTTCCTTGAGTGGCGCCATGGCCTTGTTGGCAGCCCAGGGGTCATTCAACTCGCCTCTGGCCATTTGCCCCAAGATTTGCCTGAATCCATTGGCATAGGCATTGACACCTTGACGCATGCCATCCAGCAACGCAACTTCTTCACGGTGCACAACGCCCTCTGCAGCTTTCAAAGCCTCAAGGATTGCCTTCACTTCCGCATTCCAGGCCTTGGTGAATAACTCCGTTTCATTTTCGTCGCCCATGGTCAGGAAGATGTCTTTCTCAAGCCGCCTTGCATTGCCAAGGGAGGTACGAATCGCACTGATAGCTCCCACCGATGCGAATTCAACATCGATAAATTCTGCCGCCAAATTTGAAGACTGCTTTATTTTGAAAAAGGCAAATCCACCCAGTACGGTCAGCGCCATCAGGGTGAACACAAGCAAAAGTAACAAACGCGTGCGAATGCGAAGGTGCATCAATAGCGTCATAGGAGTTTCTCCTTGGCTCGACCAACAACCGCAGGGCTGTTTCCAATGCGCCGGGCCGAAACCAGATGGCTGCTAAACAGCCTGGCAGCCTGGGCCCAGCCAAATTGCAATGCTCTGGCCCGGGCCTGTGGCCGGGAGGTCGCCAGGGCTCCATACCATGCTTCGGTCAAGTCAGACGACATTGCGCCACCTTGGGCCGGGTTGCCCAGAACTTCCAGCGGACCCTCCACTTCATAGGCTGCTACGGGGGTACCGCATGCCATGGCCTCCAGCATGACCAGACCAAAGGTTTCTGAGCGACTGGGCATAACGAATACATCCGCAGCAGCATAGACTTTGGCGAGTTCAGTGCGCGGGAGAATACCCAGCCAGCGAACATGCGGATGATGGGCGCGCAGACTTGCTTCCAATGGTCCTACCCCGCAGACAATCTTGGTGCCAGGTAGGTCCAGGTCGAGGAAGGCCTCTATGTTTTTCTCATATGAAATGCGCCCCACAAACAGCGACACCGGTCGGGCGAGATGCCCGAGCGGTGGATACAGACGCGCACTGTCGGTGTAGAGAAAAAGTTCGGTGTCCACACCATGCGTCCAACTGCGCAGATTGCGAAAACCACGTTTTTCAAGCAGCGCCATCACACTGGGTGTGGGCACCAGCACGCCCGCAGAAGGACGGTGGAAATGCCTGAACAAGGAATAGCCCAACCAAAGGGGAATATGGAGCGCCGCCTTGAGCACCTCCGGAAACCGGGTGTGGTAGCTACTGGTAAATGCCAGCCTGTGTTTGCGGCAATAGGCGCGCGCCGCCCAGCCCAGCGGCCCTTCGGTGGAGATATGAATACTTTCCGGATGCAAGGCGTTCAGCAGGTTTGCCAAGACCTTGCCGGGACGCACTGCCAGATCGATGCCTTCATAACCCGGACATGGGCGTGTCGAAAACATGCCCGGATGTACGACCGTGACATGATGCCCTTCCTGCTCGAGCTCCCGCACGAGCTCCAACAAGGTTGTGACAACACCATTGACCTGGGGCGTCCAGGCATCCGTGATCAAAGCCAGCTTCATATGCAGGCAGCGGCCGATGCCAGCTGCTCACTTTGCGGCAACAGATCTGGTTTCGGTGTCCCCACCAAATCATCCCAATGAATGAGCTCCAATCGTCCATCCAGGTTCTCGACCAACGCAGAGCGACTCTCCACCCAGTCACCGTCATTGCAATACTGGATGCCGTTGATGTCGCGCATCTCTGCACGATGAATGTGGCCACAGACAACGCCTTGGTGCCCTCGCTGTCGCGCCTCAGCAGCCACCGCCACTTCGAACTGGGTCACGTAATTGAGGGCCTTTTTGACCCTGTGCTTGAGATAGGCAGACAGCGACCAATAGGGTAACCCCATGCGGGAACGCAGGCGGTTGAGATGCCGATTCAAGCGCAATGTGAGCTCGTAGGCGTTGTCACCAAGATAGGCCAACCATTTGGCACACTGGATCACACCGTCGAAGTAATCGCCGTGGGTCACCCACAACTGACGACCGTCAACCGTCGTATGCACCGCATCTTCCAGCACTTCAATGCCACCGAACTGGTGCCCGATAAAGGCGCGCGCAAATTCATCGTGGTTGCCGGGTATGAATACCACTTTGCAGCCTTTGCGAGCACGTCGCAGCAGTTTCTGAACCACATCGTTGTGCGCCTGCGGCCAGTACCAACGCCGACGCAGCTGCCAACCATCCACGATATCGCCCACCAGATACAGGTAGGCGCTGGGATAGTGGCGCAGGAACTCGAGCAGGGCTTCAGCCTGGCACCCAGCCGTGCCCAAATGGATATCTGAGACAAACACGGCCCGTACTTTGTGCTTTTCGTCTCCAGCGTCAGATACGGGTGTGCCCTCCATGTTCCAGTTTCTTCCCAGCACATCGAAGGCGGCGCGCATTCATGCACCCAGGAAGTGCTTGCGATAGCGCGCTGGAAGGTCTGCGATTCGCATCATCATGGGCAAGTCAGCCGAGTTGAAATCCGGATCCCACGCGGGTGCACCCAGCACCCTGGCACCCAAACGCAGATAACCTTTAATCAGAGCTGGAGGCTCCACCTTCAGGTCACCGTTAAGCAGATCAATGGGCAGTGGAACACGGGGACGCACCCGATATTCAATCGGCGCAATGTGGGTGGACTCCAGTTGCTTCCAGATGCTGGCAGCGGCATCCCCACTGACAATGCCGTTGTGCAGCATGGGAATGCTGGCGCAACCGATCATGGTGTCGAGCTGGTTGCGCATCATGAATTCGGCCAGTGCACCCCACAAGGCCATGATCACTCCGCCGTGGCGATGTTCGGGATGCACACAGCTTCGACCCAACTCAACCATACGTTCACGCATGGTGCGCAAGCGGGTCAGGTCAAATTCTGTATCGCTGTAGGTGCTTCCCACCCGCAAGGCCTGCGCCGGTGTGAGCACCCGGTAGGTACCAATCACTTGACCGGTAGTCTCTTCGCGCACCAAAAGATGCTCGCAGTAATTGTCAAACAGGTCGATGTCATGGTCTTCCAAGGGCGTTGTCAGGCGCGCGCCCATTTCCCTGGCAAATACGTCAAATCGCAAGCGCTGCGCTGCCCTGACCTCATCCTGGTGTCTGGCCCAGCTGACCAACAGTCCATTGGTCTTCACCATGGCTGGAGCGGGCAGCGAGCTCAGATGATTTGCGGTGTTCGCAATGGCGATGGGTTGGTGACTGTTCATCATGTCAGGACTCCTTGGCCTTCATTTCCGTTTTGATACGGAAATTCTGCGCATTGAACATGACGGGATTACGTCTTCGCGATGACGTTTTTGTGAACTGAAGACGCGTCTGTTTTTCACAAACTTGTCATACCGCCGCAATAGCATGGCGCTCAAAGTTTGCTTTTCAAGGATGCTTCCCATGCAACAGAATATTTCCTCCAGTCCATCCGGCACACGCCGCTCCTTGTTGAAGATGCTGGCCAGTGCGCCCATGTTGCCTCTGGGCGGACTGGGCGCCGGATCCTTGTTGGGGGGATGTGCCACCGCAGACATGCCTGTCACCGCA
>CAJBMJ010000595.1 GCA_903954045.1 uncultured beta proteobacterium
CCGAGTCCCGTACCACCTGTCTCACGTGAACGGCTGCGGTCCACGCGGTAAAAGCGCTCCGTCAGGCGGGGGATATGCTCGGGCGAGATACCCACGCCCTGGTCCTTCACGCTAAAGACCACGGTACCGCCCGTGCCTTGTGACCACTGAACTTCTATGGGTCTGTCTGGTTGCGAGTATCGGATTGCATTGCCTATCAGGTTGGACATGGCACTGTGCAATTCAGCTGCTGAGCCCGCCACCTCCAGCCCTTCGGGCGCCTGGAAATGAATCGCGTGCGCCTCGGGCCAAAGCAAGCCCGACAAGGCATGGGCGTCGCGCTCGCATTGCGCCATGAGGTCGGCCACAGGCACCCAATCCTGTGATGAAGGCAAAGGGCTGCCTTCCAGACGGGATAGCATGAGCAAATCATTGACCAGGGACTGCATGCGTTGGGCCTGCTCCGACATGGTCGCCAGGTATTTCTCCTGCAGCTGCGGATCCAGCGTCAGGGTCTGCAGGGTTTCAATGAAGCCTGCCAGAACGGTCAACGGCGTGCGGATTTCATGCGAAACATTGGCCACAAAATCGCGTCGCATGGTCTCCACCTGCTCCAACACCGTGATGTCGCGCGATAGCAGCAGGCAACGTCCCTCTCCATAGGGGTGCATATGGACCGACAGTTTGACAGGCAGGGAGGAAGAGTTGAAACGCCCCGGCATTTCAACTGCCTTGGAGAAATCCCGGGCAGTAAAGTAGGCTGCAAATGCAGGGTCTCGAACCAGGTTGCCAAAATGTTGGAGCAGATCACGCTTGGCATCCAGACCGAAATGTCCGGCAGCTGTCTGGTTGAACCACTCGATACGCGCATCTTTGTCCAGCAAGACGACGCCGTTGGGGGATGCCTGTAAGGCCGCTAGAAAGTCCTGCAAACGACTGTCGCTTTCAATGGCTGTGCGCTCGCGCACACGGGCCACCTTGCGCACCCGCTCCGCGAGTTCACCCCAAATTCCCATGCGAATGGAAGACTCTGTGAGCTCACCCTTTTTGAGCCATATCAGAACGCGCGTCCCCTGCACCACATCCAGCACGCCCCAGGCATAGCTGGCTGCCAACATGGCCAGAACGACCACTGCATGGCGCTGCTCTCCGACAGCCAGCCACCAGGCTACGCCACCACACGCCAACTGCAATGCAAAAAATGAAAGAAGGCGTGAGAACATGCAGAAAGTCTGGCGGCTAGGCGTCTATTTGCTGCGCCCAGGGTCCTGGGCCAAATTGACTTCCGCCGTGAGCCGATAGCCCGCACCGCGCACGGTTTCCAGCATGGCCCCGGCCGCACCCAGCGCTTCCCGTAGCCGTTTGACGTGCACGTCGACAGTACGCTCTTCAATATAGACCTGATCGCCCCAGACCTTGTCCAGCAACTGCGCCCTGCTGTGCACACGCTCCACATGGCCCATCAGGTACTGCAACAGGCGGTACTCCGTAGGGCCCAACTTGATGGCCTGATCTTCGAACGTGACACGGTGGGTCACCGGATCGAGCTTCAAGGCACCCACTTCCAGCTTGGTTTCATCGGTTTGCGGTGCCTTGCGACGCAGCACAGCACGCACACGCGCCAACAGTTCCCGGGTTGAGAATGGCTTTGCTATGTAGTCATCGGCTCCTGCATCGAGTCCCGCTACACGATCAGCCTCATCCCCACGGGCGGTGAGCATGATGATGGGAACTTCTTTGGTTCTTACATCACCGCGCCAGCGTTTTGCCAACTGCAGACCACTGTCGCCCGGAAGCATCCAGTCCAACAGAATCAGGTCCGGCGTGGCCGCATCGATTTCCCGTTGGGCGGTGACTCCGTCCATGGCCCAGGTCGGCCGAAACCCGCTGTGACGCAAATTGACGAGTACCAACTCGGCAATAGCGGGTTCGTCCTCAACGACCAAAATGGCTGGCATATTTCTCATGAAAGGAATCGCCTCATCGCACGACTGACTCTATTTTCTCCATGCTGGTGTGGCGCACGTCCTCGCCTTTCACCACATAAATGATGAACTCGGCGATGTTCTTGGCATGGTCACCAATTCGCTCTATGGCCTTTGCCAAAAACAGCAAGTCCAGACTCGGTGAAATCATGCGCGGGTCTTCCATCATGTAGGTCACCAGTTTGCGCACAAAGCCATCAAACTCGGCGTCAATCAGGTCGTCTTCCTTCAGAATGGCGACTGCCGCAGTCACGTCCAGGCGCGCAAATGCATCAAGTGCCTTGTTGAGCAGGCCCGAGGCCAGGTCTGAGGCCACCCGCAGCTCCAGCGACGGCAGCGACCGTGGCGCGCCACTCTGAATGATGGAGCGAACCATTCGTGCAATTTTCTCGGCCTCGTCTCCCACGCGCTCCAGATTGGCAGTGGTTTTGGAGATGGCAATGAGCAGGCGCAAATCACGCGCAGTGGGCTGGCGTCTGGCAATGATGCTTGAGAGGGCATGGTCTATTTCCACTTCCATGGCATTGACCCGGGCTTCGTTGGCCGTTACATGTTCTGCGGCTTCCATATTGAACTGCGCCAGCGAATAAATGGCCTGGTGGATTTGTGACTCCACCAAGCCACCCATCTCCAGCACCTGGCTGGAAACAGAAGTGAGCTCACTGTCGAACTGCGTAGACAAATGTTTATCGGGCATAGGGTCTCCTGGTGGCTTGTCTTCACTCAACCAAAACGGCCGGTGATGTAGTCTTCTGTTTCTTTGCG
>CAJBMJ010000596.1 GCA_903954045.1 uncultured beta proteobacterium
AAGGCGCATAACCATAGCCAATGACCAGGCCTTTTGCGTCGTGTCGTTTCAGGCTGTAGGCAGACAGTGCACGCACCGTCAGTCCCTTCGCAGAGATGCGCAATGCCAGGGCTTTGTCGTCCAGATCGGGGGGCAGGCGCAAGCAGAGGTGCAAACCTTGTTCAGCGCCGCTGATCTGGGCGTTTGGACCCAGACAGGGCTGTAGCGCCTGCAGCAGGCACAAACGCCGTTGGCTGTAACTGAGGCGCGCGCGTCGAAGTGCGCTGGCAAAATGTCCCATCTCGATAAACTCTGCGAGGGCGGCCTGCAGGGGCATCTGGCCCGGGCGGTTGAGGTCGTAGTGCGCCTGCTTGAACGCTCCGGCCAGTCGTCTGGGCACTACCAGGTAGCCCAGCTTTAGCCCGGGGTAAAGCACCTTGGAGAAGGACCCCATATAGAGAACCCGCTCATCCTTGTCCAAACCGGCCAGGGAAGAGAGTGGGGGCCCGGTGAAGCGAAACTCGCTGTCGTAATCGTCTTCCAGTATCCATGCATTGTGGGCGCGGGCGATAGCCAGTATGTGTTGTCTGCGAACCAATGACATGACCGCACCTGTAGGGTATTGGTGCGATGGAGTGGTGTAGATCAGTCGCGGCGGGTTTGCTTCGTCACCCTCACATGGGGCCATACCGTGCTGGTCCACGCCCACGGGGTGGATTGCCAATCCAGTTGCGATGCAGGATTTCACCGCGCCCCAATAGGCGGGGTCCTCTAGCCAGACCGTCTCTCCGTGGTCCGCCAACAGCTGTCCACACAACTCCAGGGACTGCTGTGTGCCACTGGTAATGATGACCTGATCACTATCGACCGGAACGCTGCGGAAAACGCGCAGGTAGTCGGACACTGCCCTTCGCAGGGGAGCGTGCCCGCCCGCGTAGCTGTAGTCCAGCATCTCGGGGTAAGTCATGCGCCAATGCTTGTTTTGAAGGCGCTGCCAGAGCGCGATTGGAAAGGCGCTGAAGTCAGCAGGGCCCGGCGTAAAGGGCTGAATTTCCAGCTCCGAAGAACAATAGGTCCCCGAAAGAGACATGCCACGCAATGACAGGTCTGAAGCGTTGCGTGAAGGGCTGGGTGCAGATTCTCTGTACAGATTGCGAGGCAGTGCATCGTGCACATAGGTTCCGCTTCCCACACGGCTTTGCAGATATCCCTCGACCACCAGTTGATTCAGCGCTGCAACAACCGTGTTTCTGGACAGCTTCAGGTCATGGGTGAGTTCGCGGCTGGAAGGCAGGCGCTCACCGGAGCCTATCTTTCCCTCCAGGATAGCCTTGCGCAGGGCTTCGTAGAGCTTGCGGTTGAGCGGCAAAGTACCTTGCGCTGAGAGTGCCATTTCTGCAGCCAAATATTCCGACAGCATTTTACTGGGGATCCTTGTCAATACATTGAGATGCAGTTCGGGGAACAATTGGCACCATGGCGATGCAGCAAATGGAACCAGCCTAGTGCCAATTTTGTATCAGAATGGCTTGCATAAATCGGAGACAACCATGAAAACGCCAAAACCTTTGGTTTGGCTGCCGGCGGATCATCGCGTATTGGGTAGCGGGGGGCACGCCATGCCTTTTTTGGTTCTGGGTGACAAGTACGCCAGAGCTGTTAAGGTCAATGCACAGGCCCAGCCTGTCATGTTTCCTCTGGCTGATGCCAGCCAGATTGATTCCTTGCTGGCGTTGGTAGACGGCGTGCTGCTGACCGGTTCACCGTCGAATGTGCATCCTTCCCATTTCGGTGAGTCTGTTTCCGATGAGGCCCTGCCACTGGATGTACAGCGGGATGCATTGACTTTACAGATGGTCAAGTCATGCATCGAACAGTCGGTCCCCCTACTGGGCATTTGCAGAGGATTTCAGGAGATCAATGTTGCTATGGGAGGCAGTTTGCACCAGGAGGTGCATGCTGTGCCCGGCAAGGCCGACCACCGGGCCGTTGCCGAGCAAGCCTATGAGCAGCAATATGCGCTTTCGCACACGGTGCATTTGGTAGCCGGCACCGCAATGGCGCAATGGGCGCAGTCCGATGTGGTCCAGGTGAATTCGGTGCATGGACAAGGTGTGGACCGTTTGGCACAGGGCTTGCGTGCTCTGGCCCATGCGCCCGACGGCTTGGTGGAGGCTTTTGAGGTAGTTGATTCCCGCGCTTTTGCGTTTGCGGTGCAGTGGCATCCCGAGTGGAAGACTTCGGAGAATCCGTTTTATTCAGCAATTTTTCAGGCCTTTGGTGAGGCTTGCCGCGCCCGACAGGATGGGCGAAGTCAAAATCCAGGCAAAGTGCAAAGCATCAAGGAGTATTGAATGAGTGACAAGAAAACCATGACGTTTAACGATCTGGAGCAATGGCTCAATGAACGCAGAGTCACGGAAGTGGAGTGTCTGGTCCCCGACTTGACAGGAGTTGCCCGCGGAAAAATATTGCCTCGCGCCAAATTCACGGAAGACCGCGGCATGCGCTTGCCCCAGGCTATTGTTGCCATGGGCGTGACCGGCGAGTTCCCCGAGAGTGGGCCCTACTATGACGTGATCGACCCCACCGACAAAGACATGCAGCTACGGCCTGATCCTTCGTCGGTGCGTATTGTCCCCTGGGCAACCGATCCCACTGCCCAGGTGATTCACGACTGTTTCGACCACACCGGCAACCTGGTGCCTTTTGCGCCGCGCAGTGTTTTGCGCAGGGTGTGCGATCTGTTTGCCGCCGAGGGCTTGCAGCCCATTGTCGCGCCCGAGCTCGAGTTTTACCTCACGGCCCGCAATACCGACCCCAACACATTGTTGCGTCCCCCGGTCGGGCGCAGCGGGCGCGCCGAAACATCGCGTCAGGCTTACAGCATTGACGCGGTAAACGAATTTGATCCGCTGTTCGAGGAAATCTACGACTACTCGGACAAGATGGAACTGAATGTAGACACCCTGATCCATGAGGTGGGAGCCGGGCAAATGGAAATCAACTTCTTCCATAGCCAACCCCTGGGGCTTGCTGACGAGGTATTCTTTTTCAAGCGAACGGTACGCGAGGCAGCACTGCGACATGACATGTACGCTACGTTCATGGCCAAACCGATTGCCGGGGAGCCCGGCAGTGCCATGCATGTGCACCAGAGTCTGATTGACGTCGCCACCGGCAAAAATGTTTTCAGCAATGAAGACGGCACACCGTCTGACATGTTCATGCACTACATCGGGGGCTTGCAGCGCTACATACCTGCGGCCATGGTGCTGGTGGCGCCCTATGTGAACAGCTACCGCAGGTTGTCACGCAACACCGCTGCGCCTATCAACATTGAGTGGGGTTACGACAACCGCACTGTGGGAATTCGGTCCCCCATATCGTCACCCGCAGCAAGGCGAGTAGAGAACCGCGTCATCGGCGCTGATGCCAATCCCTATGTCGCTATGGCGATGACACTGGCTTGCGGTTACCTTGGCATCAAGAACAAGATCAAACCCAAACCCGAAATGCGGGGGGATGCTTACCTTACGGCCTATGCCTTGCCACGCAGTCTGGGCGAAGCCCTCGACTGGCTGCGCAAGGAAACCGATCTGCATGAAATTCTTGGCAAAGAGTTCATCACGGTGTACTCGGAAATCAAGGAGCTCGAATTCGATGAATTCATGAAAGTGATCTCTCCCTGGGAGCGAGAGCACTTGTTGCTGCACGTTTAATTCTTTCCACACAATCG
>CAJBMJ010000597.1 GCA_903954045.1 uncultured beta proteobacterium
CTTGAACACATCGTCCGAACGACCCTGGTACCAAAGATAGCCCTCGGCATCGCGCACGGCCAGGTCGCCCGTACGGCACCATTCGCCCTCGCCATGCCGACCGGTGAACTTGGCTTGGGTCGCAGCTTCGTTTTTCCAGTACCCCAGAAAGAAGATGGGGTCCGGATCACCGTGCACATCCAGCCGGTTCAGCGCCACATCGCCAGGCACACCCACTAGGCACTCATTGCCTTCGTCATCGATCACCGCCACTTGGTGGCCGGGGTAGCCCATGCCCATGCTGCCTGGTTTGGAGGGCCACAGCGCGTTGCAGTTGCCTACGATGTAGTTGATCTCGGTCTGGCCGAACATTTCGTTGGGCTTCACACCCAATTGCTTCTGGCAATAGCCAAACACCGCGTCGCCCACCGCCTCTCCCGCGCTCATGATGGCCTGCAGTTGCAGCCGAAATTCCTTTCGCACCGTGCGCTTGGGCGAGCCGGGATAGGCCTTCATCATGGCCTTGAGTGCCGTGGGGAACAGAAAGGTATGGGTCACGCCGCAATCGCGCATCAGTTCCAGCGCCGTTTGCGGGCTGAACCGCCCGCCATAGGCCACGATGGTGCGCCCGAAATACAGCGTGGGCAACAAAGCGTCCATCAGCCCGCCGGTCCAGGCCCAATCTGCGGGGCTCCAGAAAATGGCTTTGCTGTCCTGATTACTCTGGCCGTCAAAGCCAAACCAGTTCTGGCTGCACACAAACCCGGTCAGGTTGCCAATCAGCGCCCGGTGGGGAATCAGTGCCCCTTTGGGATTACCCGTGGTACCGCTGGTGTAGATCAGGATCGCAGGCTCGTCCGACCGGGTGTCGACCGCAGAAAAGGAGCCGCTGGCACTTTCCAGCAGCGTCACCAGGTTTTCATCCGCATATTCGCTGGTATCGGCAACTGGCCCGACACCCACCACACAGCGCAAATCAGGGCAGCGGTCGCGCGCCGCCTGCAATCCCAGCAAGGAACCCACATCGCACAGCGCCAGCACTGCTTCGCTGTCCTGCAAGCGGTATTCCAGCGCTTCGGGGCCAAAGAGCATCGAAAGCGGCATGGCAACCGCCCCCATCTGCAAAACCGCCATATAGGCCACTGCCGTCTCGAAACACTGGTGCATCACAATGGCCACCCGGTCACCGCGCCTTACGCCCAGATCGGTCAGGGCGTTGGAAAGGCGATTGGCCTGGGACTGCAACTCTGCATACGTATGGAAATGGTCCTTAGCGCCCGCTGTGTATGTGTGAATAGCTACTCTTTTGCTAGCATCCGGGGCCATCGCCCAGCGCCGGGAGCAAACCTGGGCCATATTGAACTGCTCTGGCACCTCCCATCCAAAGCGCTGGTGCAGCTGGACATAGGCCGCAGGCAGGGCAAACGAAGGGCTGGATTTGTCTCTGGCTTGACTGACTGGCACGACAGGTCTCCTTATGATTGCCCGAATGTACCAAGTCAAAAGAAGCTTTCGCAGTGAATTCGTTCCCATCCGCAATCTGCGCTACCACGTTCAGATCTGGGGGGAGCCCTCTGCAAGTAAAACGCCACTGGTGATGGTGCACGGCTGGATGGACGTGGCGGCGAGCTACCAGTTTGTGGTGGACGCGTTCAGCCAGGACCATTACGTCATTGCGCCAGACTGGCGCGGCTATGGAAAAACTGCCTCCGGTGGTGCCGACAACTTCTGGTTCCCTGACTACCTGGCCGACCTGGACTTTTTGCTTGATCACTATGCGCCCAATCAGCAGGTCAACCTGGTCGGGCACAGCATGGGCGGTAACGTGGCCATGCTGTACGCGGGCATCCGTCCCGAGCGCATTCGCAGGCTGGTCAACCTCGAAGGGTTTGGCATGCCCGCCACCGTGCCCGCACAGGCACCGGGGCGCTACGCCAAATGGATGGACGAACTCAAAAAGCTCCATCAGGGTGAATTGGACATGCGCGCTTACGAGATGGTCAGTGGCGTGGCACGCCGGCTGATGAAAACCAATCCCCGCCTGACGAACGACAAGGCCGAATGGTTGGCCAGGCACTGGGCGGCTGAAAACATAGACGGCACCTGGAACATTCTGGGTGACGCGGCCCACAAGATATCCAATGCCTACCTCTACCGCCTAGAGGAAGTTCAGGAAATCTATAAGCGCATCAGCATGCCAGTACTTGCTGTAGAAGCCTCTGACAGTAGCCTGGACTTATGGTGGAAAGGCGCCTATACGCTGGAGCAATACCACGAGCGCCTCAAGGCGGTACCGAATGTAGAAATTGGCCATATCAAGAATGCAGGACACATGCTGCACCATGACCAGCCAGAAGCGTTGGCAGCCATGATTGAGCAATTTATCGCCTGAAGCGTGGTAAGGTTTGGCGTATCGCATGTGCGACAGCCATTTGGGAGATCTATGCCAGTTCACACCCTCTACCCCACCCGCCTGACATCTCTTGCCTGTGCGGCCCTGTCCCTGAGTTGCGGCGCAGCCCTTGCGCAAACCCAAGTCGTCAAACCGGCTTACACGCATTACTGGATGGATGTTTCCACGGCATCCATGGCAGGTATGGACGATATGCCTGGCATGGGCGCCCTGGCCTCGATGATGGGCGGCAGAGGCGGCAGTTCCGAAGGCTCGTCCTTTGGATCCACCAAGGGGATGACACCCGGGCGCTGGCTTGACATCGCCGTGGTAACCCAGCGCAAACCCGCCGGAACCCAGGCGCTGCAAAGCATCCCTGCCGGGCAGAACATGGGGCCCAGCCTCACGCTGCTTCCGGTTGAAGCGACCTCCAGGCCCAAACCTACGCAAGGGCGCGATGGGGAAGAAAGTCAACCCCTGCCCGAAAAGCCCAAAGGCCGCATTCTGTTTTACTGGGGTTGCGGCGACACCGTGCGCGCTGGGCAGCCCAAGGTACTGGATTTTTCAACCGCCGGTCCCCAGGATTACGCCAACTTCATGGCCGGGCGCACAGCCCGTCAGCGCGGCGCGACAGCCACACCGGGCCACTCCATCTGGCCCAACCCACAGCACAAGCAAAGCGTGCCCAAGGGGGCGTCTCTGGTGGGCCAACACAGCCTGACAGGAGAAGGCTTGCCTGCCACCCTGCAATTTGCAATTGCCTCTGCGCAAGACATCATGCCAACACTGGCCTTGAATGCGGCAGGTGGCGGCAACGCCGTCACCAATGTCAGCTGGCCTGCCATTCCTTCTGCCAAGGCTTACTTCCTCAATGCCATGGCCGGCGGGGATCAGGAAATGGTGATCTGGAGTTCCTCCGAGTTGCCCGAGCCCGGCTGGGGTCTGATGGACTACCTGGGCAACGCCAATACCGAAAAATGGCTTGGCGAGAAAGTATTGTTGCCTGCCAGCCAGACCCGGTGCAACATTCCTGCTGGAATCTTCGCCAAATCGGACGGCGCCATGGTGCAAGGCATTGCTTACGGACAAGATTTGCATCTGGTTTACCCGCCCCGCCCAACCGACCCCAAAGTAGCCTGGGAGCAGGAATGGACGGCCCAGGTGCGCGTCAAATCGGTCGCCATGATGCCCATGGAAAGAGGCGGCGACGCAGCCAAGATGGAGCCCCAGAAGCCCATGGCGCCGACCATCCCCGGCCTGCCCAACCTGGGTAACGCCCTCAAAGGATTGTTCGGAAGATAGTTAGCCCCCACGCTCCGCCGCTAGCGCGGGTCGCTGCCCCCCAAGGGGGCTAACTCGCCTTGGGGCGGCCCGGCGGCGAGTTGTTTGTCCGGCGCGGCACTGGGCCTGGGGTGAAAGTGAATAGCGTGAGAAAATCATGGTTTCCCCGCAAAAAGAGCACACCATGATCGAAGCAGAACGCGTTAACCTCATCGGCACCACCCTGGCAGACCTGAGCGCCAGAACCCTTGAGTTACGGGGGTATCTTTGACTACGATGCCAAATCCGAACGCCTGAGGACTGTCAACGCCTCGCTCGAAGACCCTACCGTTTGGAACGACCCCAAGCGCGCCCAGGAACTGGGCAAAGAGAAAAAGCTGCTTGACGGCGTGGTGCTCACGCTCAACACGCTGGAGCGCGAGTTGGCAGACAACACCGAGTTGTTTGAGATGAGCAAAGACGACGGCGACGAAGCCGGGCTGCTCACCATCGAGGCTGAAACTGAGAAGCTCCAGGGCGTGATCAAAGACCTGGAGTTTCGCCGCATGTTCAATAACCCGGCCGACCCCCTGCCCTGCTTTCTGGACATCCAGGCCGGAGCGGGTGGCACGGAAGCTTGCGATTGGGCCAGTATGCTGATGCGCCAGTACCTCAAATACGCCGAGCGCAAGGGCTTCAAGACCACCATTGAAGACGAAACCGCGGGTGACACCGCAGGCATCAAGGGTGCCACCATCAAAATCGAGGGCGAATACGCCTTTGGTCTGCTGAGGACTGAGACCGGTGTGCACCGTCTGGTGCGCAAGTCGCCCTTCGACAGTTCAGGCGGACGCCACACCAGCTTTGCCAGCATCTTTGTCTACCCGGAGATTGACGACTCGATTGAGATTGACATCAACCCCAGTGACGTGCGCACCGACACCTTCCGTGCCAGCGGCGCGGGCGGTCAGCACATCAACAAAACCGACTCGGCCGTGCGCCTCACCCACATTCCCACCGGAATCGTGGTGCAGTGCCAGGACGGACGAAGCCAGCACAGCAACCGCGATGTGGCGTGGAAGCGCCTGCGTAGCCGCCTGTACGACCACGAGATGCGCAAGCGCCAGGCAGAACAGCAAAAGCTGGAAGACTCCAAGACCGATGTGGGCTGGGGCCACCAGATTCGCAGCTACGTGCTCGACAACAGCCGCATCAAGGACTTGCGAACCAATGTGGAAGTGTCTGCCACGCAAAAAGTGCTCGATGGCGACCTGGACGTGTTCATCGAAGCCTCGCTCAAGCAAGGCGTATGAACATAGAGGCGTTTATCTTTGATATGGACGGCACGATGGTTGACTCCATGCCGCACCACACGTCCACCTGGATGGACTTCGTGCGCAGGCATGGCATCGACATGGAAGCCGGGGAACTCATGCCTCTGGTCACCGGGCGCAACGGGCTGGAATGTGTGCGTCTGGTCATGAACCAGCCGGACATGAAAGATGCACTTGCCTGGCAGCTGGTCCATGAAAAAGAACAGCTGTACCGCGACATCTTTGGCCCCATCTTCGCCGAAGTGCGAGGGTTCAGCGACTTTTATTCGGCCAGTCGCGCTCAGGGGCTCAAAGTAGCTGTGGGAACAGCGGGTGACATTGCCAATGTGGAGTTTGTTTTGCAGCACCTGGCCATGAACCCGTCGCCCGATGCGATTGCGCGCGGCGACGAGGGCCTGAGCGGCAAGCCCACACCTGCTATTTTTCTGGCTGCTGCGCAGCGTCTGGGCGTGGCACCCGAGCGTTGCATTGTTTTTGAAGATGCCCCGTTGGGCATCGAGGCCGCGCGCCGCGCGGGCATGCGCGCCGTTGCGATCTGCACCGGACACAGTGCTGAAGAACTGGCTGGACCTCATGTAGTTACCGCAGTGCGGGACTACAACGAATTAATGGAATCGAATTTTCTGGAGAGTTTGCATGTTGCGACTGCGTGATGACAATGGTCCGGCCCTGGTGATTCACCGGGCTGACTACACCGCCCCACCCTACTGGATCGATAACGTCGATCTGAGTTTTGACCTGGATCCTGCCAAGACCCGCGTGCTCAACAAAATGATGCTGCGCCGCAACCCCGACGTGCCCGCGCAGCCTCTGCGCCTGGACGGCGAAGAGTTGAACCTGGCACGGGTGCTTGTCAACGGCCAGGGCACCAGCTTCAAGATGGATGGAAACCAGTTGGTACTGGAGAACCTGCCCGACGGAAACGATCCTTTTGCGCTCGAAATTTTCACCACCTGTGCGCCGGTCAAAAACACCAAGCTCATGGGCTTGTATGTGAGCAATGACTCATTCTTTACCCAGTGTGAGGCCGAAGGCTTTCGCCGTATCACCTACTTCCTGGACCGCCCTGACGTGATGGCCAGCTACACGGTCACATTGCGCGCAGACAAGGCCAAATACCCGGTGCTGCTATCCAACGGCAATCTGGTCGAGCAAGGTGATCTGGAAGAAGGCCGCCACTTTGCGAAATGGGTCGATCCGCATAAAAAGCCTTCATATTTGTTTGCGCTGGTGGCGGGCCAACTGGTCGCCCGCGAACAGCGCATTACCAGCCGTGCAGGCAAAGACCATTTGCTGCAGGTGTACGTGCGCCCAGGCGACCTGGACAAAACCGAACACGCAATGAACTCTTTGATGGCTTCCGTCGTGTGGGACGAAGCCCGCTTTGGCCTGCCGCTGGACCTGGAGCGCTTCATGATCGTGGCGACCAGCGACTTCAACATGGGCGCCATGGAGAACAAGGGCCTCAACATCTTCAACACCAAGTATGTGCTGGCCAACCAGGCCACGGCCACTGACGTGGACTACGCCAACATCGAGAGCGTGGTGGGGCATGAGTACTTCCACAACTGGACCGGCAACCGCATCACCTGCCGTGACTGGTTCCAGCTGAGTTTGAAAGAGGGGCTGACTGTTTTCCGTGACCAGGAATTCAGCCAGGACCTGTGCTTTGATGCGTCGGCCCGCGCTGTCAAGCGCATTGAGGACGTGCGTGTTTTGCGTACCGCACAGTTCCCCGAAGACGCCGGCCCCATGGCGCACGCAGTGCGACCTGACAGCTACATCGAGATCAACAACTTCTACACCGTTACCGTCTACGAAAAAGGCGCCGAGCTGGTTCGCATGATGCAGACCCTCACCAGCAGGCAAGGCTTTGCCAAAGGCATGGCGCTTTACTTTGAGCGCTTTGACGGACAGGCCGTCACCTGTGACGACTTTGCCCAGTCGATTGCAGATGCCAACGCCGACGCCTCTTTGGCCAAACTATTGCCCCAATTCAAGCGCTGGTACAGCCAGGCTGGCACCCCCCGACTGACCGCCAGGGCCGAGTTCAATGCCGAGGCACGCACCTACACACTGCATTTTTCCCAAAGCTGTGCGCCCTCGCCGGGTCAGGACCAAAAAGAGCCGTTTGTTATTCCGGTCAGTCTGGGCCTGTTGAGTCAGGGCGGAAAAGCACTGCCGCTGCAGGTCTATGGCAGTGCAGGCCCCGCCGAAGGCAGCCATCTGTTTGTGATGACAGGCGCCAGTGAGTCCGTCACCTTTGTCAATGTGGACGAAGAGCCGGTGCCCTCAATCCTCAGAGGCTTCTCGGCCCCTGTGGTGCTGGATTTTGAGTACTCCGACGCCCAACTGCTCACGCTACTGGCCTTTGATGCAGACCCCTTCAACCAGTGGGAAGCGGGTCAACGTTTGGCAGTGCGAAGTGCTATCAAGTCAATAGCAGCTGATGCAGACGCTACAAGCACAAAACCCCTGAATGATGCCTTTATTGAGGCTATGCGCAGCATCTTGCGCCATCCTGCGCTGGACGCGGCCTTCAAGGAGCTGGTGCTCACCCTGCCCTCGGAAACCTACATCGCTGAGCAGCTTGATCTGGTAGACCCCCAGCGCATCCACGCGGTGCGCGAAGCCATGCGCAAGCAGATGGCAATGGAACTGCAAGCCGATTGGCAATGGGCCTTTGCCGCCTACCAGGACACCGGCGCCTACAAGCCGGACGCTGTCTCTTCAGGCAAGCGTGCCTTGGCTGGCCTGGCTTTGAATCAGCTCTGCCTTGCCGCCATGGCAACCGGCGATACGGTCTGGCCCGGCAAAGCACTGCAACGCTTCAAAGACGCGGGCAACATGACCGACCGCTTCAATGCCCTACAGGCCCTGGTCAGCAGTGGCCACGCGCTGGCAACCCAGGCGCTGGCACGCTTTCATGCGCTCTTCAAAGACGAGGCACTGGTGCTGGACAAATGGTTTGCCCTGCAAGCGGGCGCGCCGGATCGCGGCGGCCAAGTGCTGCCCGCAGTGCGCCAACTGCTGTCCCACCCGGATTTCAATCTGCGTAACCCCAACCGGGCACGCAGCGTGATTTTCAGCTTCTGCAGTGCAAATCCCGGAGGTTTTCACCGACAGGACGCCGCAGGCTATGTGTTCTGGAGCGAACGGGTGATGGAGCTCGACAGCATCAACCCGCAAGTCGCAGCGCGATTGGCGCGTGCGCTGGACCGCTGGAAGCGCCTGGTCGAACCCTACCGCAGCGCGGCGCAAGAGGCACTCACACGGGTGTCTGCAAAAGCAGACTTGAGCAACGACGTGCGTGAGGTAGTAGACCGCGCACTGGCAGATTGATAAACCATTTTTTTGGGAGAGAACATGGCACAAAGAATTTCTTTAACCCGCTACCTTGTGGAAGAGCAGCGCGTTGACGGCTCCATCCCCGCACAGCTCCGCTTGCTGCTCGAAGTGGTAGCACGGGCCTGCAAGAGCATCAGCCAGGCCGTGAACAAAGGCGCGTTGGGCGGCGTACTGGGTACCGCAGAGAGCGAAAACGTGCAGGGCGAGATTCAGAAAAAACTCGACATCATTGCCAACGAAGTGCTCATAGAAGCCAACGAATGGGGCGGACATCTGGCGGCCATGGCCAGCGAAGAGATGGAGGGCATTTACCTGGTGCCCAACCGCTACCCGCAAGGCGAATACCTGTTGCTGTTTGATCCCCTGGACGGTTCCAGCAACATCGACGTGAACGTGAGTATCGGCACCATCTTCAGCGTGCTGGTAAAGCCTGAGGGCGAAGGCGTTTCGGAGCAAGACTTTTTGCAAGCAGGTGCCAAACAGGTGGCAGCGGGCTACTGCGTTTACGGCCCCCAAACCACCTTGGTGCTGACGGTTGGTGACGGTGTTGCCATGTTTACCCTGGACCGTGAACAAGGCTCTTTTGTGCTGACCCAGGAAAAAGTAATGATTCCGGAAGACACCAAGGAATTTGCCGTCAACATGAGCAATATGCGCCACTGGGCTCCGCCCGTGACTCGCTACATTGAAGAATGTTTGCAAGGCAAGGATGGCCCGCGCGACAAAGACTTCAATATGCGCTGGATTGCCAGCATGGTGGCCGACGTGCACCGCATCCTGACCCGTGGCGGCGTGTTCATGTACCCCTGGGACAAGCGCGAACCCGAGAAAGCCGGCAAGCTACGCCTGATGTACGAAGCCAACCCGATGAGCTGGCTGATTGAACAGGCAGGCGGCGCAGCCACCAACGGCAAGCAGCGCATTCTGGAAATTCAACCCGACAAATTGCACCAGCGCGTAAGCGTGATTCTGGGCTCCAAAAATGAAGTGGACCGCGTGACGCGTTACCACGCTGAAGCTGAATAAACAAAGCCGAGAGAGAGCGACGGGTGGCTATAATCGCTGCCCAAGTGCCGATGTAGCTCAGTTGGTAGAGCAACTCACTCGTAACGAGTAGGTCACCAGTTCGATTCCGGTCATCGGCACCATTTCTTGGTTTCAGAACGATAAGCTTTTTCAGTTTGAAGGCTATTGTTCAGGTAGCGAACGCGCTCTCGAAGTTAGGCCTCGAAATCCGACCTCCATGATCACCACACGCTTAGCAACGCTCGCAGAACTGGAGCTCCTCGCGAAGCTCTTCGACGCTTACCGTCAGTTCTACGAACAGAAACCCGACCTTGATCTGGCAAGGCGTTTCATCCAAGAGCGCATGGAGAGGAACGAATCGGTTGTCCTCATCGCGGCGGATGTGAAGGACGAAGTCGTTGGCTTCTGTCAGCTGTATCCAACGTTCTGCTCTGTTGAAGCAAAGCCAATATTCTCGTTGTACGACCTATACGTTGCTCCGTCCGCGCGGCGCACTGGCGCGGGAAAGGCGTTGCTCAAGGCCGCAGAAAAGCTTGCAGTCGAAAGAGGAATGGCGCGAATGGACCTGACCACTGCGAAAGCAAACAAGACTGCTCAGGCCGCGTACGACGCGCTTGGGTGGGTACGAGATGAAGTCTTCTACTCCTATAGCAAGCGCGTCGAGGTCTCACCCCTCGCTCGGGCGGAACGCCAACGTTAGTTGCCCTCTATGCCAACTTGCCACATTGACCACATCACCATCGTTTCGCCAACTTTAGCGGCCGGTGGTGAGTTGGTACACAAGCTTCTGGGTGTTCACCCTCAGCAAGGTGGCGAGCACCCGCGAATGGGCACCCACAACCTGCTTCTGCCGCTTGGCGAAGCGATGTTTCTTGAAGTCATCGCTATCAACCCGAACGCACCAGCGCCTCAGCGTTCCCGATGGTTCGAGCTGGATCGATTGCCACCTAAAAGCCAGCCTTTCCTGGGCTGTTGGGTGGCACGAACTGACGACATTCATTCCTCTCTGGCGGCCGCTTCCGAACAGCTGGGCTTGGCAGAGCCTATGTCCCGAGGTGTGCTCGAGTGGCTTATCTCTATCCCAGATGATGGCAGTCTTCCTTTCGGCGGTGCGGCACCTGCGCTGATCCAGTGGCAGACAGAGATGCACCCTGCCACGGGGATGCAAGACAAGAGGTGCCGTCTTGTCCATCTGGAGTTGTTGCACCCCGAGCCACAGCGCTTGGACGCACTCATCCAAGGCCTTCAGTTCTCCGAATTCGGTAGCACGCTCTCGGTGGTAGAGGCGCCTGCGCCGGGGCTGGTGGCTCACATAGACACGCCGCTTGGACTGCGAACCATTCGCCATCTACGTGAAGACGATCACCATTGAAAACCAGGAACGAACAGTCAAGTCAAGGAGAAGCCAATTGAAAAGAATTTTCCGAACTTTCTTCCGGATGGCGTGCTGCTTCACTGCCCTTGCATTGCCAGCTGGGTTTGCGCTGGGGCAGACAGCAGAACAGAACAAAAAAATGGAAGAATCCACCGGTCGCGCATTCAATGCGTGGCTCTCGGAAAACGGCATCAAAGACGGTGCACTGGTAGTAATGCGGGCAGGCGAAATGATCGGACGCGCCTATCAGGGACAGCGCAAGTCCGATATGCCTGTGACAGTTGCCAGCCTGACAAAGGCAATTACTGGCGCTTGCATTGCTCAATTGATAGATAGCGGAAAACTGCAACTCACCGACAAAATGGCGGATGTTTTGAAAGTGGAACTGGAGCCACTTGGCAAGCCGCAAGACCCGCGATTCAACTTGATTTCCATTGCCGATCTTCTGCGTAACAGAAGCGGGCTCAAGCCCGCCGTGGACTATACGCAGGGAGGTTTAGGCCAATATCTTGCGGCCTATAGCAGAACACGGAAAAACCTGTCCAAGCAAATGGATCAGGTCGCACGCTTTGAATTGGCCGCAGACCCTGGCAGCACCTACCATTACCTGAACGTCAACTGGCTGTTGCTGGGCGCTGTAGTGGAGCGCATTACTGGTGAGGCCTATGAAAGCTACTGCTACAAAGCGGTCGTGAAACCTTTGGGCTTGCCAGTCTCCGGGCTCAGTCCGGAATGGGCCATGCTGTCGTCCTATGGCGGGTGGCAAATTTCTGCCCAGGATTACGCGAAATTTGCCTCGCAGCTAGCGCAGAGCGTTATTGACCGCAAGGGGTCGGTCAACGAATGGTTAATGCAATTGAGTGCAGATGCGGGTGGGCCAGGCAAGTCCTTCTATGCGCTGGGTACTTCTATGCGATTCACATCCAAGGGCCGCACGATCTGGCACAGCGGATCGTGGTCGGCCAAATCAAATGGCTTGGATGGGTTTGTGGAAGACAGCTTTGGCTCCTACTTTGCCAGCTTCGACAACGGTGTGACCTACGTTGTCAACTACAGCAAAGCCATGCGTGACAAGGCCCTTGCAGACCTGGACTCGTCCATGGCCAAGGCGATCCGGGAATCCTTGTGAATTAGATTGCCATCGGCAAATTGCGAGGCGACTGTGCGCGTCTACAATGATTTTCGAACCCAATATTGAGGGAGTAAGCGATGAACATTTACAGAATTATTCGACGAGTTGGTGCTTTCGCCTCTTTAGGCTTGGCCCATGCTTTGGCTTCCGCACAGGCCGCTGTTACCGTCACTTATGGACCTGCGACAACGGTGCCGACTCTGTCTGAGTGGGGTCTGCTGATAATGTCGGCCTTGTTGGCCGCATTCGCATTTTTTGCAATACGCAAAGGTGCAAGCAGTAAGACGATTGCGTCTGTCGGCGTTGCCATCGTGGTTTCGTTTGCCGCGGTAGACGGAACAAAACTGATTAAGGACGTCCATGCATTTGTTTTCACATGGACGTTGACATCTCCCACTGGAGGGCAGTTGCTAAATGTATTGGCGAGCATTGACACTCCGATTACGAACGTAACAACAGTTCCGTTGATGATCTATTCCATAACTCCACCGGAGGCCATTCGAAGTGGTCCGGGAGCGTGTGTCCCCGGCGTAACCATTCTGGCTCCGACACAATCCTGCAATGTTGGGATACCAGCAAATACCGGCTAAATCTTCTGCACCTCAATGTGGTACAGCCCCCAAGGGCATAGCGAAAAGCGCTCAGCAATGGGTTTGGCCATCATGTCCGGAAATTTATCGGCTTCGTAAACCGCAAACAGCGGTCCCAACCCACCTAAAGGCATGGGCTGACCATCAAAATGTGTGGCCACGATGAAGCGGTATTTTTGGGCTTCCTCCATGGTCAGCATGATGGTGTAGCCGTCCACCGCGCGCATCAGCAGGCGCGAACCATCGGGCGCA
>CAJBMJ010000598.1 GCA_903954045.1 uncultured beta proteobacterium
GACAGGCATTGCCGTCAAGGCACTGGGCATAGCGGGGGAGGGCGCGGTGCGCTCACTCGAAGTCGTGGCAGACCCCCAGCGCGGGGTAGAAAAAGGCCTGCAGGGTTCAGTCGACATAGCCAAACTGGTCTACCAGGCCATCAGCGATCTGGCCGCGCTGGCCCTCATGCCTGATGACTCGCCCACATCCCTCAAGGGGCAGCCCGGTTTTACCAAGCGTGTTGCCTGGTGTGCGCCGTTACCACTTGAAGAAGTCAAGGCCGTGGGGAAGGCGCTCAACTGCTCGATTAACGACGTACTACTGAGCTGCGTAGCGGGCGCTATCGGGCAGTACCTGCAAAGCGAAGGCGAGTCCACCAAAGGCAAGGAAATCCGCGCCATGGTCCCTGTCAATCTGCGCTCCGTGGAGCATGCCCACAAACTGGGTAATCAGTTTGGCCTTGCGCCGCTGGTGCTTCCTGTAGGGCTGGACAACCCCGTGGAGCGGGTGTATGAGGTCCGTCGCCGCATGGCGGGTCTCAAAGGCAGTATGCAGCCCTTGTTGGCTTTTGGTCTGCTGGCAGTTGCCGGTTTGCTCATCAAACCTGCCCAGGATGCCATGCTCAATCTTTTTTCCAAGAAAACCACTGCGGTCATGACCAACGTTCCAGGGCCGCGGGAGAAACTAAAAATTTGTGGCTCCACCATTGAGGAACAACTGTTCTGGGTGCCCCAAAGTGGCACTGTGGGCTTGGGTGTTTCCATACTGAGCTATGGAGGAGGGGTGCAATTTGGTATTGTTTCAGATGCCACCTTGTGCCCGGATCCACAACGCATCATTGACCAGTTTGAGCCCGAGTTCAACAAACTCGCCATGGTCACGCTGATGCTTCCCTGGGGGGAATAAGTTAGTCCTGCAATTGCGCTTTTGCCAGCGCCACCTCAAGATATTCAGCGGCGTCTTGCGGCACGATGCGAGTGGCCTTTTGGTACAACTCAGCTGCTTCCGCATCCCGCTCATCGCCTTCGAGCATCAGCAATGCGTTAGCCTGCTCCATCAGCGCGCCCGGCGATTTGGGTGCCAGCTCCAGCCCCTTGGCCATCAAACCTAGACTCGTATCTGCTTTGGCGCCGTAGGTTATCCGTCCTATCAAAGTGCCTACCTTGTCAATCACTTCTGCATGAAACAGCCCCAAGGCGATGTGAGCGTCCGCGTGCTTGGGCTCCAGCCTGATTGTTGTCTCCAGCGATGACTTGATCTTCGCTCCCAAACCCAGCGCCAGGGCCTTTGCCACGCTGATTCCTTGGCCATATCGTGCCAATGCATAGGCCTGCCAATAATGTCCGTTTGCAATTTCCGGTTGGACGTCCACCCGCTTTTCTGCACGCTCAGCAACCTCAAGGTACAGGTCCAGCCGCACCTTTTCTTTGGGTTCCAGATAGGCGGCATAGACGCACGCCGATTTCATTGCAACGTGCAAACCCACTTCACCCAATTGCCCGCCGAGCTCGTAGGCTTTCTGAAACTCGCCGCGGTGGTACAGCGTCCAGGCTGTCAGCACGCGGTGGTCAGTTGGTACAGGTTCACGGTCGCCCGCATGCAAGCGCGC
>CAJBMJ010000599.1 GCA_903954045.1 uncultured beta proteobacterium
ACAACGTGGTGACTGCAAGCCCGGGTTGGTGCGGCTACACCGGACTCAGTTTGTTGAACGTTCTGGAGCTGTTGCCTGTCACTGCCGCAGAGACCGATCTGCCCTTCAGTTTTCCGGTGCAGTGGGTCGAGAAATTCCATGCATCGTCCGACACATCGCAAGGCAGACGGGTATTCTGGGGTCGAGTCGCTACTGGAAGCGTGCGCCCAGGCGATGTCATCAGCATTTTGCCAAGTGGCCAAACTGCCAAAGTGGCCCAAGTGCTCAACCATGCCCGTGTACCGAAGAATGTGGCTGCAGGGCATGGTGCGGGCTTGGTTCTGGACCGTGAAGTGGACGTTTCCCGTGGCGACTGGCTGCTGTCCCAAGCGGCGGCTGACGCTTCAAGCGACGACGAGTTTGCAGATACGCCGGTGGCCAAGCCCTTTGTTGCACCAACGCGGGAGATTCAAGCTACCGTGGCTTGGTTAGATGACGAACCGCTGGTTGCAGGACGGGTTTATCTGGCTCTACACGGCCACCGCTGGATTAAAGCGAAGGTCAAGCGCATCGTGCACAGTCTGGATATCAACACGCTGGCCGAACATGACGCAACCCAAATTCTGCCCAATGCCATTGGCCATATTGAGATGGCGTTGCAGGAACCCATTGCAGCGGTACCCTATTTGAAAAGCCGCGTTCTGGGAGCCCTCATCCTTGTAGACACCGCGACCCACAAGACATCCGGCGCCTTGCTATTGAATTGACTTAGCGCAAGTTTTTTGCGACCTTTTGCCCATGCCAGAAGGTGGGGTGCCAAAACCCAATAAAATCAAGGTGTTGGTGCCTTGGCGCCCTACCCGATTTACCTCCTCATCTCACTCCATGACACATACCGTCACCGAAGCTTGTATCAAGTGCAAATACACCGACTGCGTGGACGTCTGCCCGGTAGACTGCTTCCGGGAAGGCCCCAATTTTTTGACTATCGACCCAGACGAGTGCATCGACTGTGCGGTTTGCATCCCCGAGTGCCCGGTCAACGCCATTTATGCTGAAGAAGATGTACCCAAAGATCAGCGCCACATGACGCAGCTCAACGCCGATCTGGCCAAGTTGCCCAACTGGAAAAGCATTACCAAGCGCAAAGCACCCCTGCCAGAAGCCGAAGAGTGGAAAGACAAGACGGGCAAGTTGTCGCAACTGATTCGATAGACCGATTCTTGATTTCGTGTGACGTCTGCTGCTCCGCTGGAAACTGACGCGCTTGTCATTGGTGCGGGACCTGCGGGGTTGTTCCAGGTGTTCCAGTTGGGCCTGCTGGAAATCAAAGCCCATGTGATCGACGCACTTCCCTATGCAGGTGGCCAGTGCATAGAACTGTATGCTGACAAACCCATTTACGATATTCCATCGGTCAAGGTTTGCACCGGCCGTGATCTGACAGACAAACTTCTCGATCAAATTGCACCCTTTGGGGCCAAGTTTCACTTCCAACAGGTCGTCAGTGAAATCACACGCCAGGCAGACGGACGGTTTTTGGTTTGCACCGACAAAAATACCGAGTTACTGACAAAGACAATTTTCATTGCTGCTGGAATCGGGGCTTTTTTGCCCAAGAAAATCAAGACCGAAGGATTGGATGCTTTTGATGGCATACAGTTGTCCTACCACCTCACAGAGCCTTCCCGCTATGCCAATCAAAAGGTAGTCATTGTGGGTGACGGCGATTCGGCGGTCGAAGCGGCTCTAGCCTTGTGTGCCGAGAACTCCGACGGGTTTAGCAATAAAGCGGCTAGCGTGACATTGCTACACCGGCGTGATGTTCTCTCCGCTGCTCCAGCAACAGAAAATCGCTTCAGGGAGTTGTTGGCGACCGGAGCCTTGCGTTTTCTGGTAGGACAGGTCAGCGGCATCCGGGTGGAAAACGGATTGCTAACCAACCTGCGCATCCTGAAACCCGATACGACTGAAGAATTTCTTCCCACGGAACAGGTACTGGTACTGCAGGGCCTTTCCCCGAAACTTGGGGCAATAGCGGACTGGGGCATGGCCATGGAGCGCAGACAACTGGTGGTGAACACAGAAAACTACGCAACTAGCGAACCCGGAATTTTTGCCGTCGGCGATATCAACACCTATCCGGGCAAGAGAAAACTCATTCTTTGTGCATTTCATGAGTGTGTTTTGGCCGCCTATGGCGCCGCGCATTACATGCATCCTGAACAAAAACCATTGCTCGAATACACCACCACAAGCACCCGACTGCACAAAGCGCTGGGGCTCCAATAACTCGAAGCTCCAAGGCAAAAGCCACTCAAAAATTACGCTATAATCTTAGGCTGTATTCCTCGATAGCTCAGTTGGTAGAGCGCCGGACTGTTAATCCGTAGGTCCCTGGTTCGAGCCCAGGTCGAGGAGCCA
>CAJBMJ010000600.1 GCA_903954045.1 uncultured beta proteobacterium
CGCCGATACCGCGCTCTACAAGGCCAAAAACTCGGGTCGCAACAGGGTGTGCAGCGCGTTTTAGTCTGAGGGCACCTCATCGGTAAACACGGTGAGCACGCCGCTGTAGCCATACAAGTGGCGGTAGGCAATTTCGCCGCTTGCAAAGAAGCCCACCAGGGGCACGTCTCCCAAGGCCCTTCGCAGCAACTGCAGCTCGGCGCTCGCGCCGCCAAAATGCGCTCCACCGCGCCCTGTGCAACTGACATACACCGCTGCGCAAATACGACGCTGTGGCTCGATCTCGTCCCGGATCTCGGAGCCAATGCGCATCAGGTCTGCCTTGGCGGCCTGCACATTGCGACGACAAAACACCAGTTGCGTGCCAGAGGCCACTGTGGAGGCAATCGCCACGCCGCGGCGCGCTGGATCGAGCCCGATGATGTGACGTACGGTGACGTCATCGCCAAAATTTCCGGTAGGGCGCAAGGCAGTTTTCTGGTGGCCCAGCTCTCTGGAGTCGAGCAAGCCGACCAAAGTGGCCCTGACCACCTCCAGCGCAGGTTCGGGGTTCTCCAGAGAAATGCCCAGGTCACGCAGCATCACGTCGAGCGCCGGTTCGCCGTCGAGCCGGTAGACCACATTGTGTTCGGCCTCCGTGACCATGCGCGCCTTGGACACTGGCATACAGCCCTGCGTGACCCGGGAGACCAGGGCCACTTCAGGGCCAAAAGCCACCCCGCTCATGCCACCACGAAACACGCCGCTGGCTGCGCCGTGACCGCTGATGTTGCCGTTGCCCCCCACAGCAAATTGCACACCCTGCGCCCGGCTGGAGCTCACCCCGCCAAACAGGTAGCCAGAATCGGTGCGCGCAGCCATCTCGTCAATGAGCTCCATCAGGTCAGCCGTCTGTCCATCGGCGTGCACCAACGCGCAATGCGCTTCAAAGCCCAGCCCCAGCGGAGCAACGCCAGAAAACACCCGGTACTGGTGGGAAGGAATGTCCAGCAGCATGACGGCCAGCGCGGGTTCATCCCAGTATTCGACATTGTTGGAAACAATGCCCAGCCCCACCGTGCCGGACCAGTCGGTCACCAGGGGCAGCTCGGACTGCAGGTATTCCAGAATTTCCTGCGCCTGGGCCAGAAAGTGGTCGGTGATATAGAGCAGCGCCAGCGTAGGTGCGCTGGCGTAATCCTTGTGGGCCATTTGCGCACGCAACTGCGCCAGCACCAGCGCACTGGCCATGGTCCACTGCGGGTGAGTGGCGTGGGCGTAGGGAAAAAGTGCCATGGTTCTGGCCTGCCCGGGCCTTGTAATCCGAACTAGCGGCTGGTTTTTCGGGCCGTTTTGGCAGGAGCGCGTTTGGTGACCGCCTTTTTGCCCGCGGCGGTAGCCGACTTGATGGCTTCCTTGGCCATGCCGGTAGCCATGTTCTTGGTCATGTCCATGGCCGTTTTGGACGTAGCCTCTTTCATGGCCCCCGCAGCAATCTGCTGAAACTGCTGGGTCAGAGAACCCCACAATTGCAGCGGATCCACCAGACCAGCCATACCAGTGGCTGGCTTGGCTGCAGAAGACTTGGCTTTGGGTTTGGGCTCAGCCTTCGGCCCGGCAGTCACGTCTGAAATGGTTTTGGCGGTGGAGGCCGCTTTTTCGGTAACCCGCTGCACGCCGGTGTACATGGAGTCGGCCGCCTTGAGCTTGAGGGCATTGGCCACGTCGCCCAGGTTGAAGTTCATGCCCTTCAAGGTAGCAAGCGTCATTTTCTGCACTTCGAGCGCCTGTATGGTAGCGCCCAGAGCCCGGGAGTTTTGCTCAAGCCAGAAATGCACCGCCTTGAGCTCTTCAATGCGCTTTTCCAGCTCTTCGACGTTGAGCGTCGGTGCAACCCAGTTGGCCAGATTGGGCATTTGCGGAATGTTGCTGCTGGCCCCTTTGGCCAGATTCTGCAAAAAATCAAAGCCGGGAACGAACTTGCCAAAACCTGTGCTGTCTGAATCGCTCATGGTGCCTCCAATGTGCTGTTAGGGTGGCTGCCTAGTGCAGCCTGCTCCACTGTACTCCTTGTTGCGCCGGCCTAGGCCGCAACGGCCTTGCACTGCTTGATGCAGTTGGCACAGGCTTCCATGCAGGCCTTGCAGGTCGCATGGTGCTTCTCGTGCACACGGCATTCTTTTTCGCACTCTTCGCATGCGCGCAATGCGGTCTTGGCCAGGGCAGGCACCAGCGCCGACTGTTGTGCCGCAAGACTTTGCAAGGCTCCACACACTGCAAGCATCTGGTTGACTGACTTGGCACAGGGACCCATCGACTTGTCACCGTCCGCCAGCAAAACCAGGCAGTGGGCCAGGCAAGCTTGGCCTTGGACAACACAATCAGCGGAGGCTCCAATCAGCGCTTTGTAATTGCCGGATGCGGCAGGCGCACTGGCGGCCATGTGCCCATGGTGTGCGTGGTCTTGCGCCAGACTGGCGGTGGAGGCCACTGCCAGAAGAGTGGCTGCGGCTTGGGTCAGGGCGTTTCTGCGATTCATGGCAACTCCTTATGAATGATCGCCGCATGATACTGAATGCGCCTGCGGTATCAAACCCGGCAAGCCTGGCGCACCGCCTGATAAAAGTCCTGCCTGAGATGCCGAGGCAGGTGGTGCCCCAAAGCAACACTGCGCCCGGATTCCTGGATCCACAGCAAGTTATCCTGGCTTTCACACAAGCTCATTTTCAGGAAAGCCCTTTGGAATCTTTCGTGACGCTCGCTCCAGCCCGCACGAACCTTCACTTCCACATGCTCGCTAGACACCCGAATCCACTGCACATCACCTGCATTGCGCGCATAGCAAACAAATGCGATCGCCAGCACCAGCAGTTCGATACCGCAGAACAGGGACACCCAGGGTATGCCCTGAAGCATGAAAGCTACGGCAATCAGGATGGATGGCAGCATGATGATCGACAAGGCCACCATCAGCTGACCAGGTGCCATGGCGCAGTTACGTTGCAGCTTCCATTGCATGGTCCCATCGGGATGGCGCGTCGGCTCCATGTGGCCGCGCACCAACTGGTCAGCAAATTCCACGTCGCCACGTGACTGCGGCGCGGCGCAGTCACTACCAGGCGCGGATCGCGGACATGGGACGGCTGAAGTCATGGCTGCACCCCGCATTTGAGTTGTTCACTAATGAAATACAACATAGCCAACATGGCCCCCATATTGAGATGAGGCATCCATTGGAAAATCCATGCCAGACAGACTGGCATGGCATCGTCATTTTTCGATTGGGACATGTGCATGATGCTGTCAAACAGAGGGATTGAGGGAGGCACCGATATGCAAACGGGTAGGTCGATTCCCCAGATGAATGAACTTGGACATGGAAGCGGTGCGGTCCTGCAGAAAGTTGTTTTGTCGCAAGTTTGCCAGTGCGCGGCACACGGATTCGGGCGCCGCATCCACAATCGCCGCAATATCGCTGAGGCTTGGCAAGGCACACTCTGCGGTCTCGGGCTGATCTCCCAGACCCGGTCCGCATAGAGCAATCAGCAGGCGGCGGACGCGTGCATCCGTCGAACCCGTGCGAAAGGTGACAAATTCCCGCGTGCGCTGGTAGATTCTGGTGAAGGCATCGATCAGCAAATCGCGGGTTTGCCCTTCGCTACTCAGATGAATTTGATGCAGGCACGAAGGGGTCAGGGCGCGCACCCTGCGATGTTCCCGGATTTCCACCAGGTTTTCAATACCGACCACGTCGCCAGGCAGCACCAAGCGGTCAAAGACATAGTTCCCGTCATTGGCGAGTATGTCCACCCGCAGCGCACCAGACTTCAGGTGCCACAGCGCTTGCAGGTCTTCGCCTTGCAAAATGTCGCGCCTTGATAGATTTATTTCCCGTTGACCCAATACATAGTTATTCATATAGATTCCTGAAAGCCCACCGCACATGACTGGGGTGGAAAAACCACGCTCTGCAAACCGCACGGTCGCAGGCAACGAAAGGTTCAAGCAGGAGAGAAAGGTGGAGCGCGCGCAGCGGGCGCAAGCCATTTGACAGACGAAAACGCCAGCGGTTCGTCTCTGAGCGAAAAATCAAAAGACACAGGATGGACTGGAACCTGCCAGTCAGCCCCGGGCGGCAGGCCAAAAGAGGCCGCGTGTGTCAGGCAGTAGGGGCAATGACCGCCATGCGCCGACGCTGGCGCGTCGGCCGGTTTCTGGTCAGTTTTTTCCAGTACCGCCCCGTCACTGCCCAGACGTACCCAGGTGGAGCCCTGGGTAGAACAAACTTCAATCCAGTCGCTGCCACTGTGGCCGGACCGCCCTTTTTCAAACGCTACAGACACCGTAGGCACAAGCGCATTGAGCACGATCGCCAAAATGGCGATCCAGCTCGAAAGGATGCGGCTAGGTCTGGACATCATTGATCCATCAACGTTCCAACGTTCTGGACAGCGACACCACGGCGCGCAGCAACACAAAATCCGCCCGTGCCGAGCCCTGGGTTTCTTGCCCCGCTTCCAGTCGGACGTTCAACCATGACATAGGGCGATAACCCAGCATCAAGCTGCTGCGCTGTACGGAGTCATAAGATCCAAAACCCGCCTCGGAAGCCACCAGCGTGGCGCCGGGACCTCGCAGGTCGTGACTGGCGGACAACTGCTCAAGACGCAAACCCGCTTCCAGGACTGGAGAAATGGTCCAGATGACATCTGCCCACGTTCCATGGTTGCGGCCCGCGTAACTGGCTAAACCATTGGCTGAATAAATCGACCCAGCCTCTTCGCGCACCCAGTAGGCCGCGCCTACTTCCAGGGGCAGGCTCGTGCCGCTCCAGCGCGCACTGGCACCCATGACCTGGCTGCTGCCGTCATAGCACACCACATTGAGGAGCTGCGCATTGCAGGCTGGCGCACTGTGCGAGTGCCCTCCGTTGCTGCTGACGGTCTGGGCACCGCGACCTTTGGGTTCAAAGTGGGCAACAAAAACATCCACCTCCCACTCGCCCCTTGCCACGCCCAGGTGGATTGCGGGCACCACATCGCCGTTTTGGGCACCGGGAAACACCTTGCCCTGCCAAAGTCCGGCATTTGCATTCCAGTCCACAAGCTCACCAGACCTGCGCCAGCCGACTTGCACGCCATCCTCGATCCAGTCACCGTTGAAGGCCGCCTGCTTGGCCAATGGCATCAGCGCGAATCGGTCCAAGTGGCCGGCCGGGGTCATCACCGGTCCGAGATGGGGGCTTTGGCGGCCCGCCTGCACCTGCCACTCGCTGCCAGAAACCGCCCAGTTGCCTTGTAACCAGGCGGATTCCAGATGCGGCTGGTCGCTTCCATGTTTGCCCAGCGCAGCGTAGGCACCCCAGGTGCTGTCAAGCCGCCAGCCCACATCCACCAGTGCGTGCTCCAGATTGCCGCCACGGCGGTCCATGCCAGAGTCGCCCTGGATCAGGTAGCCGCCCAACCGGGTGGAGGGCAACGCCGCATTGCCCTGGGTGTTGAGATGTGCCCATGCCGCCTCCAGGCCCACACGCACGCCGGGCTCTTGCGGCAGGGCATGCGCGGTATCGCCATGCGCCCAGGCAGCGGAACCGACCATCACACCCATGGCCAACCAGGCGGCTCTGAGCAAGGTTGGCAATGTGCTGACCTCAGGGGACCGTGAACGGATTGGAAAACTTGGGATTGGTAAGGAATTCATGATCGGTCAGGGTTTTGAGAAATGCCACGATGTCTGCTCGCTCCTGGGCATCCAGGTTGATAAGGGTGATCAAGTTGCTCTTGTTGGGATTGAGCCGACCATCACCCGCATGCGGTCCACTCACGATGTTGCGACCGCCTGCTGCGTAGAAGTCCAATACCTCTTCCAGCGTCTGGATGGTTCCATCGTGCATATAGGGAGCAGTAACTTCGATGTTGCGCAAACTCGGAGCCCGAAACATGCCCATGTCCTTGGGCAAACCACTGAGCTCAAACACTCCGCGATTGGGTTCAGGAAAAGCGCCTGTCCCGCCAATGTTATAGAGACCGGTGTTGTGAAACGGTTTTTCCAGCACGCGCGTGCTCGCATGCACCAGTTGGTCGTTGAAATTCAAACTGCCGTGGCAATGAAAACACTCGGCCTTTTCTCCAAAAAACAGATTCATGCCGCGTTGCTCAGCCGGCGTGAGAGCTGCCTTGCCATTGACAAACTGGTCGTACCGGCTTGCACCACTGATCAGCGAACGCTGAAAGGCGGAAATGGCCTTGATTACGTTGGCCCAGCTGACGGGGTCTGGTGTACCAAAGGCCGCACTGAATTTTTGCTGGTAAAGCGGCAAGTCCGTCAGACGTTTCAGCACTTCTGCCTTGTTGCTGTCGTTGAGGCCCATCTCGATGGGGTCTTCGCTGAACAACGGCACCTCCATCTGCTTTTCCAAGGTCAGTAAAGACGGGTTGGCCCAGGTGAGGGTCGGGCTGTAAGCCACATTGGCAAGCGGTTGTGAACTACGCGCAGTGCGATGCCCCGTGGAGCCTATGGATACGGTCAGTCCGTCCGTGAAAGCTTTGTCCTGCAAATGGCAGCTGGCACACGCCTGCTTTCCATTGCCCGACAGCCGTTTGTCATAAAACAGGAATCGCCCCAAATCGACTTTGGAGTCGGACATGGGGTTGTCTGCGGGGACTGCGGGGACTGGAAAACCTGCCGGCAAGGACCACTTCCAACCACCCGTGCCGGAAATGAGGGTGTCGACCACACTAACGCCACCCCCACCCCCGCCACAGCCCCCCATTACCGCTGCAGCAGTCAGCGCCCCGCCAAGGGCGCTGAACACCGCCAACTTCCTGAGAAAGTGTCGGTGTTTCGTCATCACTTGGCCATGGCCTTGAATATTTTCTGACCCACACCAGCAGCGATGGATGTGCCTGTGGAACCACTGCCAAAGGACACCTGCAATTGCGAGAACATGGTGGGGCACTCGGGATCCGTTGCGCCTGACATACATCCCGCAGCGCCACCATTTTCCTGGGTTACGTTGGTGGTTGCAAACAGTTGGCCCACATCCAGCGCCACTTTCTGTGTGTTGCTGTCAAATGCAGTCAAGGTAAAGTCCATCAGGTTGGGGTTGGTACACACATAGGCCGGATTGCCCAGCGTGTCTTTCACCGCTGCACCGGTGGCATCCAGTTTGGCAGTACAGCCTGTAGAGCCCAGATGGAAGTTGAAGGTGTTGATGGTGCTCACCACCGCTGGCGTCGTAGCCGTGGCAGCGACGGTTTTGGTAATGCCGCCAACCGGGTTGACCTCAATCTTGGCGAACTTGCGTCCGGACTGCCAGCTCCAGGCTGTAGCTGCGATATCCAGCGGAGCAACACCGCCAGTGATAGCGCTATGGTTCATGGCATCTGGTACACCCATGGTGGCCTTTAGGCCCACATAGGTGCCAGCAGGCACAGTGCCCGTGATAACCGCGTTGGTGTCTGCCGTGTGCGTCGCATCTGCGCAACCGCCGGTGTTATTTTCCAGGTCAATCAAGGACACCGTTTCGGAGCCTTTGGTGAGCTGCCAGTTGTTGGCCGCCAGTTTGACCGGTACCGCAACGCCCTTGTCGTTGATCAGGGACACATTGGTCAGGTAGAAGCGCAGATCGGTCAATGACGCAGAAACGCCCGTAGATCCGATACCCGTCAGGGTGGTACCGCACACAACGGGAGTGGTGCCGTTCACTGCCGCGAAACTGATGGACACCGATTTGTCGGGTTCCGAACTACTGCCACCGCCGCACGCAGCCAACACGGATGCCACTGCCGCACTGATGGCAATCACTTTGAATTGAAATTTTTTGTTCATGGGTACTCTCGAAATAATTTGTAGGAACTTGACAGGACAAGGGCCTGTCTTGATGCTGAAAAAGCCTCCTGCGCCTATAAATAGGGCATAAAGTGCTATGAATTTAGTAGCCTACAGACCGGGAGGTCCACGCGGGGCCGCCCTGGAGTAAAGGTCAGCAATGAAGAAAAACGCCTGCCAGACCGGGCGCTCCTGGGTTCCACCCTGATCCAGGAAGAGGTAAGGCAACAGGTGGGGTGGAGGAGCAACGCGGTCTGCGTTGTGCAGGCAAAACGGGCAATGCGAGAACGAGAAAGCAGACTGCGGCCCGACTGGGGAGTCTGATGGAATGATTTGGGTACCAGAGCTGGTACAGACCTCGATGCCCTGCAGCAAGCCTTCATGCGCCAGCGCGTGCGACAACGCGGGTGCCAAGGCAGCAAACAGCGTCAGCAGCACGGCCAGCCACGCTGCGTAAATGCGCAACAGTGGAGGCTTGCTACGTGGCAGGGTCTTCATGGTTGGATGAAGGCTAGTGCGAGTGCCCGCCAACAGGCTGAACATCAAGCACTTCAAGCAAGGCCGCGGGTGACTTGAGCCCCTTGGTCGAACTGCCTGAAGCAGGCACCTCTACCCAGGCATTGACACCCTGCTCGCAGCTTTGCAGCACCTTGAACCACAGTGGCCCCGGTTTCTTGGGCGTGGTTCCACGCAGCACAAACTCGTCATAAAAGGCCGCCGGAAGCGCGTTTTCGATGCCGTTGGCTTCCCAGCGAACCTCCAGCACGCCGTCGGTATGGCGCTTTCCGTGAGCCTCATACGGCGCTTCGAGCGGCCCTATCTTGGTGTAGAGGGTCCAGCCGGGCTTGGGCATGGGCTGAGCGCCTTCAAAGCCAGGGGGAATCATCACTTGCAGGGTGGTTGTGGGCGAACCATCACAGCCATGACTCACACGGAAGGCGGCGCGGTAACTGGCACCCGCCGCCGCAGCACTGTCTTGCAAAGTTACATGGGATAAAGCAGCGGTAGCGCACGCGAATAAAGCGCAAGCTGCTATGAGTTTGTGAGCAATTTTCATGAATTCTCCAGTTAATACTTGGCTCAGTGCTTGTGCTGCGCATCACCCGATGCGTCTTTGGGGGTCTGCACCCAGACCTTCACCGACTGCGTACCCGCACGCTCAAAAGTCAGGGACAGGTCAAAGCGGTCGCCATCCTTGAGCGGGCGTTTCAGGTTCATCAGCATCAGGTGGTACTCGCCACCATGACGCAGGCTGGTGGTGCTGCCCGCTGGCAACTCAATGGCGCTGACCTCACGCATACGCATGACCCCGGAATCCATCTCCATGCGGTGCAGTTCAACGCGCTCGGCCACAGGGCTGCTGGCTCGGATGAGTCGATCGGCTTGCTGGCCTTTGTTGCGCACACCACGCAGGTAGGCAGCACCGTGGGGTGAGCCTGCCAGGCTGGGCGTGGCGTACGGGTGCTCTATCAACAGATCGCCCTTGGAAGACCCGTGGGCCTGCGCCACTAGCGAACTGAACAGGAGTGCCAATGCAAAAAGAAGCTTAAATAAAGATAAGTTGCGCATGGTTTCCTGTTACTGAGGGTGTGGATGAGCGCCGTGGCCATGGGCTGCACCGGGTCCGTCGACCTTGACCAGGCCCTGGAAACTGGCAAAACGCCTGCGTTTATCAACGCTCAGTTTGGCCTCGGCGGCAAGCACGGCATGGACCAGTTTTTGCGCAGACGCTGCATCCATGCCAGCGGTCTTGAGTACCTCCGACTGAGTAAGGCCGTCACCCGCGCAAACCGCTATGAACCAGCCGCTCTTGTCTTTCTGCAACAGGGCGCGCCCGCCCTGCTTTCCCTGAGTCCAACCGGCCACGGCATAGTGGCCTTCGACCGTCACCGGGCCCACGTCCAGGGGCGCATCAGGCCTGTCAAACTGCTTTTTCATGGCTGCAGTGATGTGCTGCATGTCGGTGGGATCGGCTGCCATTGCTGGCGCCCACCACAGCGGCCAACAAAGGCACAGCCAGGCCAGAAATCTGACTTTCATACGCTGCACCCGTGTTTAGAAGCTGGCGTGCAAACCGACCTGCACCGAGCGCCCTGGCATGGGGTAGCCGGTGCGGAACTCATAGCTACGGTCAAACAGGTTCTCCGCAGCCACAAATATCTCGCCACGTTTTCCCAGGGCTGGCAGCTTGTAGGCGGCGCGCAGGTTGAGTACCGAGAAACCGTCTACTTTGCTGGTGTTGGCAGAACCATCGGCCCGGGCCTGGCCCAGCACGACCATGCCGCTTTGGCTTTGCGCGTCCGCGCTCACCCGCCAGGGTCCGCCTTGCCAGTTGGCTCCCAAGCTCAGACTGCTTTGGGGCGCGTAGGGCAGATCCGACTTGCTGGGGTTCAGGCTCGTCAGGCCGCCAAAGAAGCTCCAGCCAGCGCCGATATGGTGCTGGATGCTGATTTCCGAGCCCGTCATGTCGTACTTGCCCAGATTGATGAAGGTTGGAGCAGCCACTGCTGGAGGGAAGGCAAATACATAACGGTCGGTCACACGGTCGGTGAACAAAGCCACGTCAACGGTAGTGTCGGTACTGGGAAACCAGCTCAGGCCCAGCTCCTGGTGGTCCATTTTTTCAGCGCCCAGAGATTTCCAGGTCTTGCCCAGCCCGGACATAAGGTGGGACAACACCGCTGCGTCAATACCAGGGTAGCTCACGCCCTGGGACAGGCTGGCGCGCAAGGCAATCTGGTCAGCTCCCGCAAGCACCACGCCAGCATGGGACGCTGTGGAGTTACCCAGCAGGTTGTGGCTGTAGCTGCGCACGCCTATCGACGGGGTGACGGTCCAGCCATTGCCTGCAGAGAAGGTATGGCTCACCGCCACATGTGGCGATGTCAGTTCCATCTTGTCGGAAACAAAGCCCACCGGCGATACCTCGCCAGAGAGTTTGTCGATATCAACTCCCGCCTGCACTTTTCCGCCTGCCCAGGGCTTGAGTTCCTCCTGCCAGCGCAGGCCGGACATGGCGAATTTGGAGGTCAGCCCTGGAATCTGCTCAGCCTGACCACTGTTGTCGTACAGCTTGAATGCGCCCTTGGCCCAGCCGTGGTCGTGTTCCACCGTAAGCGCCGCCAATGCACCGCGGGTGTTGTATTTGTCACCCAATCCGGCCAGAGTTACGGCATTGCCCGGATCGCGGGCGGTATTGTCTGAGTTGAGCAACAGGACTCTGGCCGACCACTGGGGGCTGAATCGGTAGCCCAGCTGCCCCATCAAGTTGGAGAGTTTTCCGTCAGCTGCCTGGCGGTGGCCATCCGACTTGGAGTAGCCCTGTGCCAGTGCAAAGTCCAGGTCGCCGCTGCGTCCGCTCAGGTCGAACTGCTCTACCACAGTGCCAAAACTTCCTGCAGATATCTGCACATCGCCTTGCACGCCATCGCCCTTGGCCGCGCGCTTGGGCAGCAGGTTGATGGCACCAAAGGTATTGCCAAACTGCTGGGGTTGGGGTCCCTTGAGCACGTCAATACGCTGCATGCCGTTGACTGGCAGCAGGTCGAGCAGGGGGTGGCTCCAGACGGCCATGTAGAACGGGATACCGTCAATATAGGTCTTGATTTCGCTGCCGGGACGGCTGGTGCCCATGCCGCGGATATAGACCGCTCCGCCTTCCTCGCCGCCAAAAGAGCCTACCGGGTTGAAGCGGGAAATACTGACCCCGGGGGTGCGACGCAGGGCCGAGGCCAGATCAACCGCATTGAGATCCTGAATTTGCTGGGCAGTCACCGTCGTGCTGAAGCTTCCAAAAGCATCCTGGCTGTTGCCTTCAATCACCGGCGAGGCGGTAATGGTGACAGGCGCAAGGGCGGCGGTTTGGGCCACAACAGGGGCGGCACAGGGAAAAGCGAGGCTTAAGGCCAGTGCGAGACGAGAAGGACGCATAAACAACTCCAAAACAAACACCAAAAAGGCATGTAACGCCCGTAAATAGAGCGCAGCACGCTATGAATTCAGTAGCTTATGGAGATGGCGGCCCGCGCGGCGCGCCTGGAGAGTACGGTTGATCGAGGTAGAAAAAAGCCTGCCAGACCGGGGCCTCCTGCTGTCCACCCTGATCCAAGAAGAGGTAAGGCAAATGGTGGGGTGGAGGAGCGACGCGGTCTGCGGTATGCAGGCAAAACGGGCAATGCGAGAGAGAGACCGCAGACTCCGGCCCGGTTGGGGAGTCTGCGGGAATAAATTTGGCACCTGTCGTGGTGCAGACTTCAAAACCTGAAACGCCGCTGCCCTGCGCAAAAGCATGGGACAGCGCCGGGGCCAACGCCCCGAACAGCGTCAGCAGCACCGCCAGCCACGCCGCCCAAAGGCGGTGTGGCGCAGGTCTTGGCGGACGCAGCTTAGACATGAATAACGAAATGGGTCGGATGAATATCAGCGTTTCATGTGCTCACCATGGGACATGCCCATGGCGCCGCCTGCAGGGGGCGTTGCATTCACCGGCACTTTGAGTTCGGTTTTGGTCTCCACGCCCTTGGCATCCTTGAAGACCAGGGTCAAAGGAATGCTGCTGTCCTTTTGCAACGGCGCCTTCAGGTCCATCAGCATGACGTGGTAACCGCCAGGTTTGAGTTCAACGGCCTTGCCTGCTGGCAGGTCCAGACCGGCAACAGCGCGCATTTTCATGACGCCGTTGTCCATGGTCATTTCATGCACTTCGGTCACTCCGGCCACGGGAGAAGAGGCCCCAACCAGGCGGGTGCCTTCTTTGGAAGTGAGTTTCATGAAGGCACCGGAGGCCATTTGCCCTTGCACCGTGGCGCGGGCCCAGGCATCTTTGACATCGACTGCTTGGGCCCAAGCCAGATTGGAAAGGGTTGCAGCCAAAAGAGTGGCAGAAATAAGAATACGCGTTTTCATGGTTTTTCCTTGGATAGAGAGGGACAAAGGCAAATGCGCATGCACCAGCGCCTGCTTAGGCCACAGTGCATCGAAGAATGACCTACCCGACAGCCAGGCCGCCAGGCAGACCGAAAATCAGAGGGAGGGAGGTCCGCGCGCCGAAAGCGGCGGCGCTGCATGCCATGCCACTGCGGTGACGGGAACACCAGACAGCACATGCGAGAGTGAAGGAGGAGTTAATGCCGGATTGGCAGCCGGGGGATTGGGTGCGTGAAACGCGAGACAGAGCACGCAATCCAAGCCGTGCTGCGCGGCAGACGGGGCGCTGTCATCGCCACCCACATTCACCAGCTTGACCGACGCGGTGCCGGAGCACACCATGGCCGTGGCCTGCGGATTGACGATGGGCGCAGCCACTGCAACTGCCATGGACAACAGCACCCAAGCCAGCATGCCGCTGGCCAGAAGCCGTGTTTGTCGCAGAAATTGCAGAAATGACATAGGCGAGGATTATGTACGAAGCACCAGGCGCTGGCAAAGATTGACC
>CAJBMJ010000601.1 GCA_903954045.1 uncultured beta proteobacterium
TGGTGCTCACCCCACACCTCTGAGCGCGGACTGGGTGCCTGTGGGCAAAGACCAAGCGCCGTGAATGCCACCGCGAATTCTGCGCAGGTCATATAACAACGCTGCGCAAGATCGGTTGGGTAGTGCATTTTGCGTAGGTAATGGAGGAGGCCGAAGGCCGGGGGACACGAAGCAAAATGTGCTGCCCAACCGATCCCGCCCAAGCAAGGCATCCAAGGCTAACCAACCGGCCTCCGTATTTGGGGGGAGTGACATACGCGAGTAGAGAGGGCTTTGTGCTTTGCTCCGTGTCCCCCGCCCTGCGGGCTCCTCCTTTACCTGCGCAAAACACAAAACCCTCTCCACTCCCGCTTGAGCTGACTGCGCTGACCTCGAAAGACTAAATGACCGAAGACGCCTTCATCCACACAATGCACCGCTCCGCACCCAACCCCGGCACTTCCAGCTGTTCCACGTGAAACACTTCAACCGCCGCTGGCAAAGCAGCGATTTCGTCCGCCGGGTGTTTGCCTTTCATAGCCATCCACACACCCTGCTCTGCCAACCCCTTGCCTGACCATGTCACAAAATCTATCAGGGACGCGAAGGCACGTGAACTCACAACGTCGTAGCGGTCTGTCAGATTTTCTACGCGCGCATGGATACCTCGCAGATTGGGTAGCTTCAAACTCGCCGCCACCTGCTGGATAAATGCCGCTTTCTTGGCGACCGTGTCCACGCAATGCACCGTGATTTCCGGACAGCAGATCGCGATCACCACACCAGGCAGACCGGCGCCGGAGCCGACGTCCAGCAGACGAATTGCTTGTTGTGGCGCAATGCCAATTTGCCTGCGCAACGGAGCAATTACTGCCAGGCTATCGAGCAAATGGTGCGTCAGCATTTCGGCTGGCTCTCGTACTGCCGTCAGGTTGTAGACCTTGGTCCATTTTTGAATCAGGTCCAGATAGGCCAGCAACTGCTCAATTTGCTTGTCGCTCAGTTCCAAGCTAAGTGCTGCGACACCCTGCCGCAGCGGCTTATCCAGCATGTGCATCACGAAGCAGCCTCTGCTACTGCGCCCGCCCTTTCGGCAAAACCCTTGAAATTGCCTTTCTTCAAATGGATGAGTAGCAAGGAGATCGTGGCCGGGGTGATGCCCGACAGGCGCGATGCCTGGCCCAGTGTTTCGGGGCGAAACTTGTTCAGGCGTTGGCGCGCCTCGATACTGAGTGCAGATACCTGCATGTAATCCAGCTCGGACGGTAAGCGCAGGTTTTCGTAGTGGCTGGCGCGCGCCACATCTTCTTTCTGGCGGCCAATATAGCCAGAGTACTTGGAAGCAATCTCCACCTGCTCCACTACGGTTGCTGCGAACATCTCTTCAGAAGAAGTTCCTTGCGACGCATCGCCCAGTTGCAAATCAGGATTCGCGTACTTGCCGCCATCCAGAGACATCAGTCCAGCGTAACTCACATCCGGGCGGCGCAGCAGGTCGGCCAGGTTGTATTCGTGGTCAATGGACTTGCCCAAGACGCGCTCAGATTCGCTGCTTGCCAAATTCTTGGGGTTCACCCAGATGCTGCGCAATCGCTCTGTTTCACGTGAAACAGCATCGCGCTTTCTGCAAAAGGCAGTCCACCGCAGGTCGTCCACCAAACCCAGCTTACGTCCCGTTTCGGTCAGACGCACATCGGCATTGTCTTCACGCAACTGCAGGCGAAACTCGGCCCGGCTGGTGAACATGCGGTAAGGCTCGGTTACACCTTTGGTGATGAGGTCGTCAACCAAAACGCCCAGGTAGGCTACATCCCGCGCAGGAAGCCAGTTGTCGCCCTCGAAGCTGACTGAGCCTGCCGCGCTGACCGCCGGGTTGCCGCCACCGGAGGCTCGCACCTGCAATGCCGCATTGATGCCGGCAAACATGCCCTGCGCTGCTGCCTCTTCGTACCCTGTAGTGCCGTTGATTTGTCCGGCAAAAAACAGCCCGCCGATCTGCCGCGTCTCGAAACTGCTTTTCAGTGACCGGGGATCAAAGTAGTCGTACTCGATCGCGTAACCTGGGCGCAAGATGTGTGCGTTCTCAAGCCCGGCCATGCTACGCACAAGTTCGTACTGAATGTCAAACGGCAGGCTGGTGGAAATGCCGTTGGGGTAGTACTCGTGGGTAGTCAGGCCTTCGGGTTCCAGAAAAATCTGGTGACTTTCCTTATCGGCAAAGCGGTTGATTTTGTCTTCCACACTGGGGCAATAGCGCGGACCCACACCCTCAATCTTGCCGGTGAACATGGGGCTACGGTCAAACCCGCTGCGGATGATGTCGTGCGTGCGCTGGTTGGTGTGGGTGATCCAGCAGGGCATTTGCTGTGGGTGCATATCCGAGCGACCCATGAAGCTGAATACAGGCATGTGGGGGCTCATGCCACCCGCCATACCGTCACCGGGCTGCTCCAGCAATTTGCTGAAGTCAATCGAACGGCCATCCAGTCTTGGCGGCGTGCCTGTTTTCAAACGTCCTTGCGGCAACTTCAGTTCCTTGAGCCGAGCACTCAGCGACACTGCAGGCGGATCCCCTGCCCTGCCTGCGGCATAGTTGTTGAGACCCACATGGATCTTGCCATCCAGAAAGGTACCTGCGGTGAGCACCACCGTCCGGGCGCGAAACTGAATGCCGACCTGCGTGACAGCACCCACCACGCGTTCGCCCGTGCCGGTGGACTCCACCATCAAGTCATCCACTGCCTGCTGAAACAGCCAGAGATTGGGCTGGTTCTCCAGCATGCGACGCACGGCGGCCTTATACAAAATGCGGTCGGCCTGCGCACGGGTGGCGCGTACCGCCGGGCCCTTGCTGGAGTTGAGAATGCGAAATTGAATGCCTGCCTCGTCGGTGGCCAGTGCCATGGCCCCGCCCATCGCGTCCACCTCTTTGACCAGATGGCCCTTGCCGATGCCGCCAATCGACGGATTGCAACTCATCTGTCCCAGGGTTTCAATGTTGTGGCTCAGCAGCAGGGTTTTGCAGCCCATGCGCGCAGCAGCCAGTGCTGCCTCGGTTCCGGCATGGCCACCACCAACAACAATGACATCAAATTCCTGGGGGTACAGCATGGGGAGAGAATCCGTTCAAGGGGACGCGATTTTACGGCTTAGTCTGTTTTTTGTCCCCGCGCCAGGGTACCCAGAAAACCCACCGCAAATTCGGCCATGGCCGACAAGGTCCGGCCGCGCAGGGAGACGACCGCCAGTTGAGCCATTACTTGCGGAGCATCTTTGACCGCCAGAGGCACCAGGCTGCCTTCTACCATTTCCCGACCAACACCTGCTACCGGACAGGCGATCACCGTGCGGGTTTGCATAGCCACACCTTTGAGCACATGCAAATCGTCACACACCAGCGCCAGCGGCAAGGGAGTTCCATCGGGCAGACCCGCCACTTTCCCCAGTGCGAGTAAAGCCGCCTGAGGCGCGTGGACACTGGCCAGTCCGTACGGCAGGATTTCTGCCATGGTGCAGAGTTGGTCCGCCAACGGGTGCCCCGCCCCTGCATAGAAGCCCGCCAGCAGCGTGCCCAGCGGGGTGACCGTCAGATCACTTTCGGGCGTCAGATTGCGCAAGTCGGCCACAAAAAAATCCAGCGACTCATTGCGCAAATGCTCATTCAGATACTGTGCGTTGTTGACCTCGACCCGGGTGTTGATGCCCGGGTAATTGGCACGCAACTCGCACAGCAGGGGCAACAAAATGGTAGCCGCCGGATAGGGGCCGACACCAAAGGCAATGTCACCGATTTGGCGCTCGCGGTACATGGATACGTCACGCTCCAGACAGCGGCTATCGAAAAGCAGTTTGCGGGCACGCTCCACAACAAAGGCGCCGGCGTCTGTACAACTGACTTCCGGTGTATTGCGGTTAAAGAGTTGCAGCCCCAGTTCTTCCTCGGCGGCCAGCACACTGCGGCTGAACGCGGGCTGACTCAGATGACAGCGCTCGGCCGCACGACCAAAGTGGCGTACATCTGCCAGCGCTACCAGGTGGCTCAAACGCTTTAGATCCATGGGCGGACTCCAATGTTTTTCGATGCACCAAAAGCATCGATATTGACAATCAAATGCATTGGACGAATTTATCACGACCCTCCACAATCGCGCCACAACAACAGGAGACAAGACCATGAATCCCATGATTCAAAACGCCCTGATCCTTACCCTCATGCTGGGCTTTGCCGGTATGGAGTGGGTGACGCGGCGCTACAAGGACACGGTACACGCCACGTCCAACGACACCAAGCTCGAGCTGTACATGTTCATCAGCCTGGTGGCCATTGCCCAGCCCGTCGCCATTCTGGTGACCAACAAACTCGGCCTGTGGCTGATGCCCGAATACAAGGGCGCATTGGCTGACCTGCCCTGGTGGGCGATGGTGGGAATTCTGCTGGTGGCAGACGACATGACGCAGTACTGGTGGCACCGCATTTCGCACAGCCCGCTGCTGTGGCCCCTGCACCGTGCGCACCACACAGCCAGCTACATGAGTATCCGCATTACCTACCGCAACAATTTCTTTTACTACATGCTCATGCCCGGCCTGTGGCTTGCCGGCTTTGCGCTCTACTTCGGGTTTGGTGCGGTGTACACCTTCTACCTGCTGGTGAAAATCGCCGTGATCCTGGGCGCCCATTGCGCCTGGCGTTGGGACGAGCCGCTGTACCGCATTCCCGCGCTTCGCCCTGTCATGTGGGTGGTTCAACGCACCATTTCCACACCGGCTACCCATTGGGCCCACCACGCCATTACCAATGCCGACGGCATCGGGCATTACAAAGGCAACTACGGCAACCTGCTGTTCTTCTGGGATGTGTTGTTTGGTAGCGCCCACATCACCCAGCAATATCCGGCCGAGGTCGGCCTGGCAGGCGACAAGGTACACGGCCACGAGAAATGGACGCACCAGATGTTTTTCCCGGTACTGCAGTCCGATCGCCCACACTCTGCATTGCGCCTGGGCGGCGGCGAATATGCCGTGGAGGAAACAGGTCCCGATAATGGGGCTTTATCCTCATCCCGCGCATGACCCAACTCCTCGTCTTTGCAGGCAGCACCCGCCAAAACTCCTACAACCGGCGTCTGGCCCAGGTCGCGGCTGACTTGGCCCGCACGGCCGGTGCCAGCGTGACCCTGCTGGAATTGTCAGATCTGAAAATTCCGCTCTACAACGCTGATTTGGAGGCGCAAGGCACGCCTGCCGATGTGCTGCGTCTCAAGCAAATACTGGACGACCATCCGGCATGGATCATCTGCTCCCCGGAATACAACGGCAGCTACACCGCCCTGCTCAAAAACACACTGGACTGGGCGTCCAGCCCGGTGAAGAACGACGCCTACTGGAGCGATGGCAGCAAACCATTCGCCGGCAAAGTAGTGGGCCTGCTCAGTGCATCGCCCGGAGCACTGGGCGGCTTGGGGTCACTCAATCACCTCAGCCCGATGCTGCTGGCTTTGCAGTGCTGGGTCTGTCCGCAAAAGTTCGCCTTGGGGCGGGCGGGTGATGCGTTTGATGAAACGGGCCGGCTCAAGGCGGAATCACACCAGGCCAGCGTTGCAGCCGTCGTGGACCAGGTGCTCTGGGCCGGCAGGCGACTTGCAAGCTAAATCAGGCTGTAGCGCTTATCCGCAATACACTGACAGCTACTGAAATTATAGCGCTCTGCTGCTGTCTAGCCAGACTTTCACTTACCCGCCAGCGCAATCAAGTATGGGCAACCGTCTGACCATGTGCCCATACAAAATCGGCAATGACTGCCACATCCGCCAACGGTAGAGTCTCAACGCCTTCGAGCTTGAGCTCGCCATCGTGGGCAATGGCATTGATGCCTGGCCAGCTTCTCAAGAAGCGAGGTTTTACCCATTCCGGAGTGGCCGGCAATACCAAACAACTTCATGTACAGACCGGCAACAGCGCCTATTCTTCTTCGGCGTTAGGGTCTTTGTAACCCTTTGGCAGTCTGTGTGCGATGCCCTTGTGGCAATCAATGCAGCTTTGTCCTTGTGCCTTCGCTTCCATGTGCTTCTTGTACGGAGCCTTTTTCTGCACTTCCGGGTTCATGGCGTCGAAGTTGTGGCAATTGCGGCATTCAATCGAGTCGCTGGCCTTCATACGCGCCCATTCACTCTCTGCCATCTGGAGCCGATGGGCTTCGAACTTCTCTTTGGTGTCGATCACACCAGTCAGCTTGCCCCATACCTCTTTGGAGGCCTGCACCTTGCGAACGATCTTGTGCGTCCAGTCCTTCGGCACGTGGCAATCGGAACACACAGCGCGCACACCACTGCGGTTGGAGTAATGGATGGTGTACTTGTATTCCGCGTAAACGTTGTCGCGCATTTCATGACAACCAATACAAAACTCCAGCTTGTTGGTTGCTTCCATACCGGTGTTGAACGCGCCCCAAAACGCAATGCCGCCGAAGAAGCCCACCGTCAGAAGCGCAATGAGCGAATACTTGACGCTGGGCTTTCGCAGGATCGCCCACCA
>CAJBMJ010000602.1 GCA_903954045.1 uncultured beta proteobacterium
CCTTCTTGTGCAGTCGAACAACTTGCTTGCGCCGCTCGTGCAGTTGCTCCAGTGTTTGATATCTTGCGTCTTCTTTTTCCATGAATCGTACATGGGGGTAATGATCTATAAATCAAGACTTCAGTGGGCCGAATCTATAGTTGGTGCCCACTCGCCACGACAACTTTTTAGACTGCTGGTATGTCCTGAATCTGCGACACCGGCAAGCGAAGCGTAAAGCGGCTGCCCTGCCCCAACTGGCTTTGTACGGATAGCTGCCCACCATGCAAAGCAGCTGAGCGTTGAACGATAGCCAGGCCCAGCCCGGTGCCCTGAATCCCGAGTGCGTTGCTTCCGCGGTGAAACGACGAAAACACATGGGGAAGGTCAGCCTCCGAAATACCAATGCCCTGATCCGCGACCACGAACTCCCACCAGTCACCCTGGCGCCCAACGCTGAAAAGCACCTCGCCACCGTTGGGTGAGTATTTGAAGGCATTGGTCAACAAATTGACCAGCATGTGGTTCAGCAGGGCTTCGTCCATGACGGCTGACGTACCATCCGGCGGAAATACCTGCCGAACCACGCAGGGGCATGAAGGCCACTGCGCTTTGGCTTCCAGCAGAATCGTCTTGCAGGCCGTAGGCAAGTCGATCGGGTGAGGGGTGAATTCCAGTTGCGTTGCATCCGCACGGCCTATGACCAGCACCCGGTCGAGCATGCGGGTCATGCGCTGCACGCCTGTTTCTATCGAACCAAACAACTGGGCCTCCTCCGAAGGTTCCAGTCGGCTTCTGTAAAACTGCAGCAATTCCACCGACGACAGAATCGAGGTCAAGGGTGTGCGGAACTCATGGCTTGCCATGGAGATGAAGCGCGATCGCAATTCGAACAATTCCTCCTTGCGCGCCAACGCCGTGCGGATATCGTCCTCGGCTTTGCGTCGCTCGGAAATGTCGCGAATGAACACACACACTTGCCGGGTGCCACTGGAGTCATCGTCGCTGGATTGGTTCAGGCGGCTCATGGACCACTCCACTGGAAGACTGTGGCCCTTCGCATGCCGCACCATGGCCTCCAGAGAAATCTTGGCGTCTCCCCACCCAGACCCACTGGAAAGTACATCGAGGCCCGGTACAGGTTGACTCTGCAAACCACTGGGCTGCAACAAATCAAGCAGCAGTTTTCCCTGGACGGCATCGGCAGGCCAGCCCAATACCTCTTCGGCTCGGGCATTCCAGTCTTGAATTTGCCCTCTCTCATTGGTAAGGATCACGGCATCCGTCGCGGTATCGACTATGGCCTGCAAATGCGCGCGACTGTCTCTCACTTGGTCCATGGCCTTCAACAGGTGGCTGGTCCGTTCGGCCACGGCCTGCTCCAGACCCGCATTGAGCTCACGAAGTTTGCTTTCAGTCGCCTGCAACTGCCCCAGAACGTCACGGAACAGCAGCACCGCACGCGAGAGTTTGCCCACCTGGTCAGGCCGGTCGCTGCCTGACAAAGTAATGTTCATGTCGCCCGCAGCAAGCTTGTCGAGAGATACCTGAATATCCGACATGGGCCTGGCCATCCTTCGACCCACCACCGCCAGCAGCAAAACGATGGCGCCTGCCAACAGCATGTTGGCCACCACAACCTGCTTAACCCGTTCCCGCAAACTCCTCTCGGCAATGCCAGGCAGCATGGTCAGCTCAATTCGGCCCACGTCATAAATGCGCTCCCCGTCAGCAAACATCACAGGTGACGAAACAGACAGCCCCTGCCCAGGCAAGGGTGGGTCCGGCTCCTGCGTTTGTGCCAGCACCGCACCATCCGGTGCGTAAACCTTGACACCCGCCACATCGGGTGCGGCACTCATGGACTCCACCACGCTCTGGACTGCCAGACCATTGATGTCAAAAAGTGGCCGCCCCAGAGACGAGCCCAGTACCTGCACCAGGCGCTCGGCACGGTCGTTCAGGCGCGCACGTTCGTCAATCTCCAGAACCCGGATGGCATACAGGGTGTACAGAGCTGCACTGGCCAGCACCACCAACAGAATGCCGCCATACAGCCGTATCCGGATATCACTGCGCCATGCCAAAAAAATGGCGGGCAGCCAGGCAGATCGACGCCCCATGCGGATCATGGTGCAGTGCGATCATTGCAACTTGGCATGCGCCTCCCTTTCCAGGGCTTGGTAAGCGGGCGATTGCCGGGCCTCACCAATACTGCCCCAGAAGCGCAGGGCCAGGCGAGCATCCGACTTAAGCAACTGATGCGAAAGGAGCAAAAAATAGGGCTTTTCTGTGAGCGGTTGGGGCAGTACTTCAAATTGGGCAGACAAAGGAGAGTCCGGCCCTAGCAAGGCAAGTGCATCGCTCCCCCCGAGTGCTGCCGCTCCGATACGTCCGGCTTGCAACTTTTTGAGCAGTTCTGGCGCGGTCTGGCTACCGTCGTCCACTGACAGCTTCATTGCCCGCAATGCCTGAACCACCGAATAGCCAAGCTGCGCGCCAATAGACCCTTGCAGTTGTGTGATCTGGCTACCGTCCCATGACACAGCCTCGCCCTTGCGGCGCACCAGCACATACCGGTCGACATGAAGCCGCTTGCTGGCATCCGGGGTTTCACCGCCAGGATAAGCACCCAAGGCCAACCTGTCTGGTTGGAAACTGGCAGCAAACACGCCCTGCACTTCGTTGGTTTGCAACTGGAGCAAGCAGCGCTTCCAAGGCAGGTTGACGAATTCGACGTCGATTTGCGCACGCCGGGCGGCCATTCGCAGCAGGTCGAAATTCAGGCCGGTGTCATCGGTTCGTCGCCACGGCTTGATGTCGGCCCGTTCGTAACACAGTGTTAGTCGTTGCCCGGGCGCAGGGGCCGACGCTGGACTTGCCGGTTGGGCGGAGAGCGGGCCCAGCATTCCAAAACAAAGAAGAACGGTAGCCGTTACGGTCCCAGCACCCCGCTTGAGGGAAAAAGTCCCGGTAGACAACTGCTTGAGAGTTCTTGACTGAATCATGCGCCCCCCTTTCATGACAACACACTGAGCCCAAAGGATAGCGGAAGTCGGGAGATAAAACAGCACTTTGGCTACAGAGAAGCGACCTCGGCAATGGCGTTGGCCAGGTACTCGATCTTTTGCTGCATGTCAGCGTCGGTGTCTGCAAAGCGTTGGGTCACGGCCAAAAACTCGTCGTTGACTTCGATAAAGGCGTCCACCACATCAGGATCAAAATGGGCATCGCGCTCACCAAAAATCACCTGCACAGCAGCATCGTGGCTGATGCCGTCTTTGTAGACCTTGTTGCTGATGAGCGCGTCATACACATCGGCCAGCGCAACGATTCGGGCTGACACCGGAATCTGAGTTCCCGCCAAGCCTTTGGGATAGCCCTTGCCATTCCATTTCTCGTGGTGACACAGGGTGAGTTCCTTGGCAAGGTTCAGCAAGGGCGTGCTCAGCCCCAGCGTTTTTTCGGCCCGCAGCAATGCTTCATGTCCCAGCGTGGTGTGGGTGCGCATGATGGCAACTTCGCTGGCGCCCAGACGCCCGGGCTTGAGCAAAATGCGGTCAGGAATGCCCACCGTACCCATGTCATACATGGGCAGGCTCTCAAAAAGGGCGTTCACGTAGTCGGGTGTGAGCGTGGAAGCAAATGCGGGGTGGGTCCTGAGCTTGTCCACCAGCAGACGCACATACCGCTGGATCCGCATCAAATGGCTTTCGGTATCCGACTCTCGCAACTCTGCCAGGGTGGCCATGGCGAAGAAGGCTACGCGCTGGGCATTCAAAGACTCTATGCCAGGGTCGCCATTCGGTTGGGGGTCAGAGGACAAGCTTATTCTCCAGAAGTTGGCTTCGTAGGCATGCGATAGATCCATACCATTTTGCCACCTGCCGACTGAAAATGGGCAGTGGCCTGATGTCCAGTGGCCTCGAAGTCCAGACTCACCAGCCAGGCGCCCGGCTTGAGTTGGGCGAAAGCCTTGGCCATGGCGCGCTCCATGCTCTCAGGGCGCTGAAACAGGTACACCATATCGTAGGCAGACCAGTCGGCTTTCCAGATATCTGCCTGGCGCACCTGCGCCCAAGGGCAGCGCAAAGCACAGGCAAAGCGCAAAGGCCAGCTCCACTCCAGGCCATGCAAGCGGGCATCGGGATAGGCCAGACGTAAGGCCTGCAAGCCATGGCCCAGCCCACATCCCGCATCCATCACCAGCGCCCCTGCTGGCAAAGGCGCGTGTTGGGGAAGGTCTAGCAATGCCTGACGCGGGGTGGGAAATAAAGGTGCATCCCGCCAGGCGTTGATCGGGTACACCAATAAAAGCAGTAGTAGCGGTAGCAGCCAGGACCAGGCAGGCCAATCAACCAGGTTGCCTGAAAGCACCAGAAAGCAGGACAAAGGAAACCCTGCTGCAATCAAGGTGCGCCTCCACCAGCTATTGCCCCACAGGCTGCTGGCCACGCCCACACCCGTAGCCAAACCCAGAGCCACTCCAGGCTCGGCGCCCTGCGCTAGGGCCCAACGAAAAACTCCCCATGCCAGCGCCCAGGCAAGCACTGCGGGCACAGGCCAGACCTTAAGTACGCGCTTTATCATCAATTAATATGTATGTTATTGGGCTCTAGCGCTTACAGGATATGCACAGGCAGCTTCTATTTTGATAGCAAAATGTTGGGGCTATCGTCTAGGCTGATGCCTTAGCGACTGCTACCCGGAGACAGACGATCAATAAGGCCGTTGAGTTCGTCGAGGGAGCCGAACTGGATCACAACTTCGCCCATTTCTTCCACGCGGCCATTGCGCTTGACCCGCTTTTTGATGTGCACATCCACCTGGGCCGTGAGCAGATCTGAGAGTTCTTCTTCCACACGCTTCAAGTCACGCGACTTCTCTTTCTTGGGCTTTTGCGGTGTGAGTGCAAATTCGGCGCTGAGCTTTTTGACCAGACTTTCCGACTCACGCACTGACATCTTTTTGGTCGCAATCTGGTTGGCCGCCGTAATTTGCGTAGCGCGGTCCAATGCCAGTAGCGCACGGGCATGGCCCATGTCAATGTCACCGGCCATAAGCATGGTCTGCACCGGGTCCGCCAGGTTGAGCAATCGCAGCAAGTTGGATGCAGCGCTGCGTGAGCGGCCCACCGCCTGTGCAGCGGTTTCGTGGGTCAGGCCAAATTCCTTGATCAGGCGTTGCAGGCCCTGGGCCTCCTCCAGCGGATTGAGGTCTTCGCGCTGCATATTCTCGATCAGCGCCATCGCTGCGGCCGCTTCATTGGGCACGTCGCGTACCAGCACCGGCACGCTGTCCAGCCCAGCCAGTTTGGCAGCCCGAAAGCGGCGTTCACCGGCAATGATTTCATATACTGGCCGATCCGCAGCACCCGGTGTGGATACGGATGGGTCTGCTGCAGCCATTTTTTCGCGCTGCATGCGCGCGTCCTGCGCGCTCAATCGGCGAACCAGAATGGGCTGCATCACACCCTGCGCCTTGATACTCTCAGCCAACTCGTACAAAGCGCCTTCGTCCATGTGGGTGCGAGGCTGGTACACACCGGCCACCATATCGGACAACAGCAAGCTACTGGGCAAAGCGGCCTCGGCTGCGGCTTCTTCGGCGGTGCGCTCCACCACCTTGGGACCTAACAGTGCTTCCAGACCCATCCCGAGTCCCTTGGGTTTCTTGGTAACCATGGTCGTTTTCCTTTGTACTGTTTCTAACTTCAATTGTGAAAGCGGCACTGTCGCTTAAGCCAAGTCAACATCCAAGCGTCTGAGCAAGTCGAGCCCTTCGGCCCAATCGCCAAGTCCCGACTCGGCATTGATATGTCCCCTTGCTCCGTAATCCACGAACTCGGAGCCCCAGGCTTCTGAAAAGGCTTTTGCACGCGCAAAGCTGCAATAAGGGTCGTTCTGGCTGCCGACCAAAATACTGGGGAACGGCAAAACCTGGGTAGGCACCGGTGCCCAGCTCTTGAGCACGGGACGCAATTCTTCGCGTTCCGGGTCGCCCGGCGCCACCAGCAGCGCAGCCTGCACCAGATGGGTATTGCGGGAAATCGAGGCCCAGGCAGCGGTCAATATGCACCCCAGGCTGTGGGCCACCAGAATACTGGGGCCATTTTGCGAGAGCAATACTTCTTCCAGACGGGAAATCCAGTCACCTCGCAGCGGATGCATCCAGTCATGCTGCTCCACACGGTCGTAGCCGTACAAAGATTCCCACCGGCTTTGCCAGTGTTCGGGGCCGGAGTTTTGCCAGCCGGGCAACAGGAGAACTTTGGGCTCAAACATTGGGATGGATACCTTTGATCGCACTACATCACTTGAATGCGGGTCACCATTTCTTTGGCAAACGCGACGAAGGCTTGCGCACCTTTGGAACTGGGGTCAAACACTACGCCAGGTAAACCATAACTGGGAGCTTCGGCGAGGCGGACATTGCGCGGAATCACCGTATCAAACACCTTGTCGCCAAAGTGCGATTTAAGTTGATCACTCACCTGCTGCTGCAGGGTAATGCGCGGGTCAAACATGACGCGCAACAGCCCAATGATCTGCAAGTCGTCGTTGAGATTGGCCTTGACCTGTTTGATGGTGTTGACCAGATCGGTCAGTCCTTCAAGCGCGAAATACTCGCACTGCATGGGCACGATCACACCGTGTGCACAGCAAAGGCCGTTGAGTGTGAGCATGGACAGCGACGGCGGGCAATCGATCAATACAAAGTCGTATTCCGTAGCCACTGCTGCGATGGCCTGCTTGAGGCGCTTTTCGCGCCGCTCCACTTCTACCAACTCCACTTCGGCACCGGCCAGCTCCCGGTTGGCACCCAGGATGTCATAGCCACATCCAGCAGCCTGCAGCTTGTCACTTTGCGCACGGGCTTCCGAAATGCTGGCGGACTCCAGCAGCACGTCGTACACGGACAACTCCAGCTTACGTTTGTCGATGCCCGAGCCCATAGTGGCATTGCCCTGGGGGTCGAGGTCGATCATCAGCACACGCTGACCCACCTTGGCCAACCCGGCAGCCAGGTTTACCGTGGTGGTGGTTTTGCCGACGCCCCCTTTTTGATTTGCAACACAGAATATTTTGGCCATGAGAACCCAGCTATGGAAACAATGAAAAACGCAAACCTAGTGTTTCACGTGAAACAGGCAATCGGGCGGACTAGCGTGAGATCGCCAACTTGATGCCAAACCCGACCAAAAACAGACCGGCAATCTTTTCGAGAACACGAGAGATCACAGGGTTGGCTCGCACGCGCTCGGCCAGAAAATGCGTCAACAGGGTGGAAGTCAGACCATAGAGAAAAGTCAGCGCCGCAATGGTGGCCGCCATAAACCCGTAGGTCAGCAGCCCTTGCTGCTTGGAGGGGTCGACAAAAAGCGGGAAAAACGCCATGTAAAACAGAATCGCTTTGGGATTCAGCAGCGTGATTGCCAGGGCCTGGCGCAGGTAATGCCCCGCTTTGATATGGAGCACTGGTGCAGCACCGGGCTTGGCCAGTAGCATCTTGCCACCCAACCAAGCCAGATAAATGGCGCCTACCCACTGCACCGCATCAAATGCCTGTGGATAGGCAGCCAACAAAGCCGCTACCCCCGCAACGGCTGACCACATCAAGACCTGGTCGCCCAGAATCACACCCATGGTTGCCGCCAAACCACCCAGGATTCCTCCCTTGGTGGTAGAAGTAATGAGGGCCAGATTTCCGGGGCCGGGAATCAGCAGAAAAATGATGATGGTGACGACAAATGTGCCGTAGTCGGTAACGCCAAGCATGGGGTTCTTTGAAAACTGGGAAGGAGCGAGTTTACGTTGGAAAGTCTGCTGTGATGGAACTGGGTTGAAACTGGCGACTGAAGTTGTATTTGGCGCACCCTTGTTTAGCGCTGCTCATTCGAAATTCAGGGTCTCGTACATCCGCTGCGTGGTGTCCCGCACTTCCGCCAGGGGTGTCGCGCACGTCCGCGGGGAGGCGACTCGTACGCCCGCTGGGAGGTGTGGGGAGAGCACCGCCGTTCGTGTCCCCCGCCCGCTTTGCGGGCTCCTCCTTTACCTCACTTTGGTGCTCACCCCACACCTCTGAGCGCGGACTGGGTGCCTGTGGGCAAAGACCAAGCGCCGTGAATGCCACCGCGAATTCTGCGCAGGTCATATAACAACGCTGCGCAAGATCGGTTGGGTAGTGCATTTTGCGTAGGTAA
>CAJBMJ010000603.1 GCA_903954045.1 uncultured beta proteobacterium
CTGCGAATTTTTGTGTACCAAGCCATCAGAAGCCTTTGGTGGTGGTCATGCGGATCTGGCGTGGCGCGCCGGGCCACATGCCAGTGGATGCGGCTTGCTCAGACAGCCCTCGCTTAACCTCGCGAATGGCTTGGCGGATTTCGTCAACGGAGCGGTATTCGACGGTCTTGTCGCCAAAGGAGACACGACGTTCGCCTTGCGTAAGTGCCGTCTGCAAGGCTTCAAGTTGGGTTTGTGAGAAGGACATGGTGTTTGCTTTCTGTTCGGGCATCAGCGCCAGACGGTCAGGTTCATCTCAGTTGTGTCGGACAGGCTGCCGCTTGACGAAGTGCAGATGACATCAACAAATTGGGCGGTTTTGGCTTCAGCTGTCGCGCGTGCACCAGCGTGTTTCATGGAGGACTGGCTGCCCGCATTGCGGGCGAAAGCCTGCCAGCAGTAACTGGCATCTGGCATGGGGTTGACGAACGTCACCCGGTATTGCCCAGTGGAAATGCGGGTGACGCTGCTGACATTGAATGAGGACCGAACCACCAGTAGCGCCTTAGAGCCTGACCCCTCAATGCCAAAACACACCCAGGCTTTTGCGACACCAGAATGCTCAGCTGTAATGCGGGTCTTGAGTTCAAGGGCCACGCGCTGCGCCAATTCGGTGATGTGTTGGGCCAGGTTCATGGTCTATCAGTCAGGCGTAGCCTGTTTAGGCCAGCAGCGCAGCTTCAAACGCCGCCACAAAATCGGTATCCGCATTGCCGATGTCCAGCACTGAGACTGCACCGATGTTCTGGCGCGCTTGTTCCTGCTCAAGGGCAGTCAGGGATTGCGCCGCATCAAAGCGCACCCGCTTGTCGACAGCGGCAAGCAGTGCAGCAATGCCTGTCTGGTCATCCAGAATGGCCGTTTGCAACTCTTTGAGCGTGTCGAAGGCCGCATCAGCACCACCCAGCAAGTCAGCCTTGAGAGCATCAAGCAAGGAGGTGATCTTGGAAGCCGAGAACGTGGTGGCCGTACCAGCCGCGTTGGCATCGTCAATGATGGTGACGCCCGCCAAAGTGGAAATCTGGCTGCGCAGCTCATTGATGGAACTGACCAGGTTGGTCTTGTCAGTGGTCGAGAGGTTGGCCAGCGTACCGACCTGACCGTAAATGGTCTTGAACTCGGCGGCAAGGCGTAGAACCAGGGATTCAAGGCGTGTATGCAAACTCATGGGGAAAAACTCCAAAAAGGGAAATGAAAAAGGCAATAAAAATGGCACCGAAGTGCCAGGGCTAGACAGCCAACAAGTGACCTCTGCCCCTAGCGTTTGAGCCAGGGACTGCGGATCACGCGCCGACTGAATTTGGGCTGTCCAGAAGCACTGATGCCAGCGCGACTGGGATCAGTTGGGCTGGCATCAATGGAATCTGTGGACAAATTTGATGAGGTGGCATGCACTTCGGGGTCGGGTGGCCGCGCCAGCCCGAGTTGTTTTTCGAGTTCGCGCCAGTGGCGCTCCTCAAAGCGGTCCAGACCGACACTTGACGCGGCAGCCCGGGCGTAAACGTAGCAGTCCAAGGCCTCATTGCGCTCGCGCATCTTTTGCCACTCTCGGTGGGCAAAGCCGTTGCGGTCGTGCCGGGTGATCAAACTCTCGGCGCACAACTGCTGCACGAATTCGGCGTCCACCTTGGGCAAATGGACGAATCCGGCTGGATATAGCGGCGTGCTGCCATCAGAGCCCACATCAGCGGCTTTGCGCAGGTTGTTGTAAAGCTCCATCTTGGCCATGCCCACCGCTACTGAATACAG
>CAJBMJ010000604.1 GCA_903954045.1 uncultured beta proteobacterium
AATCTCCTTGGCGATATCCAGAAACTCGCTGCTGGCGTCAGTGCCTGACACCGCCTTGGCGATGGCGTCATGCCCCAGCGTGGGGTGCGACTTCATGATCTCCCACTCGGCGGGCTCGAACCGGCCCGGTTTGAGCAGAATGCGGTCCGGAATGCCAACCTTGCCGATGTCATGCAGGGGTGCGCATTTAAACAGTGCCTGCATCCGGCTTTCAGTCAAAAAATCTGCAAAGCGTGGGTGCCCTTTTAGCCGTCTGGCCAATGCCTGCACGTAATGCTGGGTACGCCGCAAGTGGTTGCCGGTGTCGGCATCGCGTGTTTCGGCCAGTGACGCCAGTGCCAGGGTGGTCACATCCTGCAGGGCCAGCAGTTGCCGCGAACGCTTGCTGACCTCGTACTCCAGGTACTCGTTATTGACCTGCAAGGTTTTGGCGTGGAAGGCGTCAACCAGGTGCGCCTTGACCCGCGACAACAAAATCGGCGGGCTGATAGGGCGGGTCACGTAGTCCACTGCCCCCAGACTCATTCCCATTTGCTCGCTCTCGATATCACTTTTGCTGGTCAGAAAAATAATCGGTATCTGACGTGTCTGCGGATCGGCCTTGAGGCAACGGCACACTTCGTAGCCGTCCATGTCGGGCATCATGATGTCCAGCAGGATCAGGTCCGGTGGCTCATCGCTGGCTATTTTGAGTGCCTTGGCTCCGTGGTTGACCGCCTTCACGGTGTACAGGTCACGCAACAGGCTTGACATCAGAGACAGGTTGGCGGGGGCGTCGTCGACCACCAGAATGGTCGGGTTGACCGGTGCATACATGTCCATCTCAGCTCCTGCGGTCCAATTGAATTCCGGCGGCACCCGCCGCTGCGACCAGGGTATCCAGAGCGCCGGCGTGTTCAAAGCCCTGCACCAGGCTCTGAAGTGCATCGAAACGCGCACCACCCAGTGTGCGGCGCAGAAAAGCGCCGTGTGCGGTGAGTTCCACCTCGGCCTGCGCATCGCTGCTGGACAACAGGTCGGCGAGCTTCTGGCAAATGGAGCGCAAAAGTCCGGCATCTGCCTCGGTGATGGTGGCCACATCAGTATGCGGCTGCACAGCGGCTGTCGGCAATGCGCATGTGATGTTGGCAACCAGCGCAGACAGGTGTTGTTCCAGCGGTCCGAGCAAACCGAGCAGTTGCATGGCGCTGCCGCCCTTTTTAGCCTCGAATTCCAGCGCTGCGGCCAAACCACTGCAGTGGTCAGCACCCAGATTGGCGGCGACCCCCTTAAGGGTATGGGCACAGCGCGAAGCCAGCGCATAGTCGTAGGCTTTAATGGCCTGGCGGGTTATTTCTGCCATATTGCCCTGCGTCGCGGCAAACTTCTGCAGCAATGCGGCGTAGGTTGCCTGCTTTCCGCCGCACAAGTGCAGCCCCCTGGCGGTGTCAATGCCAGGAATAGACAGGGCTTGCGGGAGCGATATTGCGCCCCAGCGTGCGAGGCAATCTGCCAGCGCGTCCGGGTCGATAGGTTTGGTCAGGTGCTCGTTCATGCCCTCTGCCAGGCACCTCGCACCCTCTTCGACTGACGCATGTGCCGTCAGTGCAATGATCGACAACGCATCAAAACGGCTCTGACTGCGGATGGCTGCCGTGGCCTGGTGCCCATCCAGCACGGGCATTTGCAGGTCCATGAGAACCACCGACCATGGAACCGGATCGGGAGCCGACTGCAGCAGGTCCAGCGCCTCCTGGCCGTTGCTGGCCACGGACACCTGCACGCCCAGTGCCTCCATCAGTTCGCTGGCGATTTGTTGGTTGATCTCGTTGTCTTCCACCAGTAGAACTCTCAGCCCGGTGAGGCTGCCCGCCCTGTCGTGTGGTCCCGTGCCTGACTGTGCATCCGTCTGGACTGGATGGATGACTTCGACGAGTGCATCCCACAAGCGGGATTGGCTGACCGGTTTGTCCAGAAAGCTTGCTACGCCGGCGTTGACGCCAGAATCACGCGCATCGTCGGCTCCAAATGCCGTGATCATGACGACGGTAGGAACGTGCTCCAGATGCAAATCCTGGTTGATCCGCCTGGTTGCCTCAATGCCGTCGATGTCGGGCATGCGCCAGTCCATCAGCACGACGTCGAACGGGTCACTGTTGTCAGCGTTCTTCAATGCCGTCAGGCCGACCTCTGCGCCATTCGAAGCTTCTGCCCGCAAGCCCAGTGCGTGCAGTTGCTCCAACAGAATCAATCGGGCGTCTGCGCTGTCGTCAATCACCAGAACGTGCAAATCCTGCGCAACCGCCTTGAGCAAGGGTCTGGTGCGCTTTTCGCTGGACAGATCGAACCACGCCGAGAAATGGAAGTTGCTGCCGATGCCGACCTTCGACTCCACTGCGATGGAGCCCTCCATCATTTCGACAAAGCGTTTGGAGATGGTCAGGCCAAGGCCGGTACCACCATAGCGCCGTGTGGTGGAACTGTCGGCCTGCGTGAATGCTTGGAACAGCCGGGCGGTCTGCTCCGGTGTCATGCCAACCCCCGTGTCCTCGACCGACACCATCAGCTCCACCCGCCCTTGCGCGCGGGCTGATGCGGTGATGTTGACCTTGACCTGACCGCTGTCGGTGAATTTGATGGCGTTATTGATCAGGTTGAGAAGAATCTGGCCAAACCGGGTAGCGTCCCCCACCAGGGAATCCGGCACACCCGGCGCGACGCGGATCAAGAATTCAAGCCCCTTCTCATGGGCCTTGAGCGAGACGATGGTCGACATGCGGTCCAGCACGTCATCTAGCCAGAACGCGGCCTTCTCAAGCTCCCTCTTGCCGGCTTCAATTTTTGAGAAATCCAGAATGTCGTTGATGACGGTCAGCAGCGTCGAACCCGAGGCATTGATTTTTTGCAGGTAGTCGCGCTGCTTGG
>CAJBMJ010000605.1 GCA_903954045.1 uncultured beta proteobacterium
CCCTGGATGAACTGCTGGAAAACCTCGAAGCGGCCAATGCAGCATTACCATCTGCCCAGCGCACCCATCCGCTGATTCTGGTACTCGACGGAGTCACGGACCCCCACAACCTGGGCGCCTGCCTTCGGGTTGCCGACGGCGCAGGGGCGCATTGTGTGATTGCACCCAAGGACCATGCGGCGGGCATCAACGCCACCGTGGCCAAGGTGGCCAGCGGCGCGGCGGAGACGGTGCCCTATTTTATGGTGACCAACCTGGCGCGCACTTTGAACGAACTCAAGGAACGCAGTATCTGGATCATTGGTACCAGTGATCAGGCGTCACAGAGTCTTTACCAAGCCGACCTGAAAGGCCCGGTGGCGTTGGTGCTTGGCGCAGAGGGCGACGGGATGCGCCAGCTGACGGCCAAAACCTGCGACCAGTTGGTGAACATCCCGATGCAGGGTGCGGTGGAGAGTCTGAACGTGTCGGTGGCCAGTGGCGTTTGTCTGTACGAAGCCTTGCGCCAACGCTTAGTCGGATGATTGTCAATGGAACGGAGTTAAACGCTATGAATTTAAGAGCTACTTATGCAGTGTTGGTATGCACTGCAGCCGTATTTGTTCTCACTGGCTGCACCCAGGAGCAGCAAAACAAGATCAGCCGCGATATCCAGAACTGGACCGGTACCAACGGCGTGCTGGAGGTGTACGCAGGGGAAAAGGTGGTGCGCCGTTTTCTGAAGATTGACAAACTCTCCACCGCCATGGGCACGGACGACAACAAACCGCGCCCTTATCGCTTTGGCTACGGCGTGTTGGACGAAAACCTCAATATGCAGGCCGATCCTGGCGAGAAGAAGGTGTATTTCGAGATCAGCGACTACGCCACCAACTACCTCTTCTTTGAAAACCCGCACTGAGTTTGGCGGTTTGGGCATTGCTGCGGACTAGATCCAGTCCAACCAACCCAGAAGTCCACCCGCACCTAGCAGCCATAGCAGGTGCGTTTTTGTCTTCCACACCACGAGGGTGGAAACAGCGGTGACCAGCCAGAGCCGCCAACTCTCCGCCATGCTGCCGTGGCTGGCCACCAGTATCCAGCCGGTTGCAATCAGCAGCGCAATCACGATGGGTGCCATGCCCTGCTTGAAAGCCCGCACGGCACGCAGTTCGCGGTTCTGGTGCCCCCAGCGGGCTGCGGCAAAGGTGAGTGTCGTGCTGGGCAGCATGATGCCGACCATCGTGATGGCAACGCCCAGGAGCCCGTAGACCCAGATCAGGATGCCGCCACCCAAAGGGGCAGCCACATTGATACCCACATGCCAGCCCATGAGCGCCACAAACAGCACATTGGGGCCCGGCGCGGCCTGCGCCAGTGCAATGGAAGCCGTGAACTGGCTGTCTGTGAGCCAGCGCTGCTCATCCACCAGATAGCGGTGCATGTCGGGGGCGGTGGTTATCGCACCCCCCACCGCCAGCAGCGACAAGGACATGAAGTGGGCCAACAAGCCCCACCAATCTGCGGCGGTCAGGTGCAGGCTCATGTGCCTGCCCTTGCGCCGGAAATACGCCCGAGCTGGTGGTAGGCCCAAGCGCATGCGATTCCACCCACGCCGATCAATACCCAGGCCAGGGGAATGCGCAGCAAGGCAATTGCTACGAAAGTAATAGCTGCCAACGCCCAGCATACAGGCATGCCCATGGAATTTGACTTCAAAGCTGCGGTCAGTTTGAGACCCGTGGCCGTGATCAGCCCGGCTGCTACGGCGCCCATGCCGCGTAGCGCACCCTGCACCTGGGGTAACTCTGCCACGTTGGCAAACAGGGCAGCAATGGCCAAAACAATCAAAAGTGGAAAGGCCAGCATGCCTGCCAGAGCCACCAGCGCACCGTGCGTTCCGAAGTGGCGGTCACCAATCATCAATGACAGATTGACGACGTTAGGCCCCGGCAGGATCTGGGCAACCGCCCAGTCCTCCACAAACTCTTCCAGGGTCAGCCACTTTTTCTTGTCGACCAGTTCCCGTTGCACCACGGCCAGCACGCCACCAAAGCCCTGCAATGCCAGGAAAGAAAAAGACCAGAACAGGTCATTCAAGTTTTTGGGATGCTGGCGCTGGAACTCTGGTTCGGGCAGGGTTTCAGCGGTGTGGGTTTGAGGATTCACTGGTCGGGACAAGGCAAATCAAGGACAGGACTGTACTAGGAAGTGCGCTTGGGTTTCGCCGAACGCTTCACAGGCGTCTTTCGGGTGGGTCGTGGGCCTGGCTTGGGTGAGGCTTGAAATGACTCCAGCCCCAACGCGGCCTCGAGTTCCAGAATCGATGCATCGGTGTAGTCCAACATGCGCTGTAATGCAGGCACCGATCGTCGGCAGGCGATGAAGCCAAAGCCCAGATTGTCGCCATAGCCGCTGATGGTGATGTTGAGCGCAAGATAGTGGGTGACGATGGACACCGGATACACCTCGTCCAGGCGCGCGCCATTGAGAAACAGGGTTTCGCGTGCGCCCGGCACGTTGGAGATCACCACGTTGAACAGCGGGTGCTGTTTGGAAGTACCCGTGACGATGCCAGCGCCCATGGGAGAAATGGAGGTAATCCCGTGCGCCAGTTTTTCCAGGCGCGGCATTTTGGACAGACGTCCCTTGGCCTCCTTGGTCGACGCCACGATGCGCTGCAGGCGTTTAAGCGGGTCCTTCAGGTGGGTGGCCAGGTTGGCCAGCAAGAGTGAGACCTGATTGCCACTGCCGGTTGTCTCGTCATGCAGCGAGACGGGCACCATGGCGACCAGGGGCTTTTTTGGCAGTGTGCCCTGCACCTCCAGGTACTTGCGCAGTGCGCCCGCGCAAATGGCCAGCGTGACATCGTTCACTGTGGCCCCGGTCGCTTCACCAATGCGCCGGAAACGGCTCAATGAATATGACTGAGAGGCGAACCGGCGGGAGCCGGAGATCTCCACGTTGAAGGGGGAGGGTGGCGCCTGAAAGGGAAGTGCTGTGGCCGTCTCGGTCAGGTTGGCGCGGACCATGTCCCACAAACCCATTCCCACGCCCGGCGCCATTTCTCGCCCGGCCCGTGCCAGATGGGCAATTTGCTGAAGCAAGCTGGGTTTTCCCACGATCCGCTTGACGCCCGGTGGCCTGGCATAGTCCTGCGCCCAGATCGGCGGTTTTTGTTCTTTTGCATTCAGTGAATGCCCTTTGGCCATCAGCTTGGCGCCGCTAACACCGTCGATCAACGCATGGTGCATCTTGATGTAGGTCGCAAATCGGCCCCCGGGCAAACCTTCGATGACGTAGGCCTCCCACAAGGGGCGGTTGCGGTCCATCAGGTTGCCATGCAGGCGTGACACCATGGCCAGCAACTCGCGGATGCGGCCCGGCCTTGGCAATGCCAGATGACGCAGGTGGTAGTCGAGTTCAAATTCGTGGTCGGTCTCCCAATGCCAAAGACCCAGTCGAAGCACCGGGCGCAAATTGAAGGGTTCCAAGGCCCGCAAATGTTCGCTCCATTGCGCCAGTAGCTCGCTCACATAGTCAGGCCCAGCGCCTTTGGGCGGCGTGTAGATGTTGAGGCCAGCCACATGCATGGGCTGGTTACGGGTTTCCATCCACAAAAATGCAGAATCGGTTGGGCTGAGGGCTTGCATGTTGTCAGGTTCCTTGCCACACGGGTGTGAACTTGTCTTGGTTCTGCCGAAGCCATTGCTCTGACAGGTGCGCGTCTTGTTGTCGGGGATGAAAGTCTGGGGCGGTATAGGCCTTCCAGGGTGCGTAGTTTCCTCGAAGCATTCCATCCCTGCTCATCAGGAGTTTCCATGCACTGTGCCAGGTGCTCAACTGAAACAGGCTGCCGTCGTGCCAGAGATTGCGAATGGTCTGCCGTGTCACATCGGCCAGGAAGGTGATGGTGATGTAGCGAAAAAGACGCAAGCGCCACCTTTCATTGCCTTGGAGTGCCTGGTACATGTCAAAGGCTGTGCTGCGGTGCTCGGACTCTTCGGCGCTGTGCCACAGCCAAAGGGTTTGCAGTCGGGGTTCTGCTCCTTCAAGGGCCTCGGGGTGGCGCAGCATCCAGTCAGCGAAAACGGCAGTCAGGTGCTCTGTGGCGGCCGTGGCGCCCACGTGCACTCGCACATCGCGGTGTGCGTTGGCCCGAACGCGCTTGGCAGCGCGGACTTCCAGGGCGTTGACGAACCCCATGTTGGTCAGATGACCGTTGAAAAGTCCGTGGATGCGCCGGTGGGTGGCCTCCTGGCCCACAAAGTTCTGCACTTCGGAGCGCATGGGTTCCTGCGCCTGCTGTGGCAAAGCTTTGATTCCGGCACGCACCGAGTCTATAAAGTACTGTTCCCCAACCGGGAAACTCATTGACAAGGCACTGAAATACGCTGAACGAAACGCGTCGCCTCCGTTCCAGCGAGCCGGGAAAGGGGTAGCCAGGTCAATCAGCAATTTGCGAACAACGAGGTCCGTCATGTTGAAGTCCTTTGTCTGTCAATGTTCACAGTGGTAAAGCTCTTGTGCGACCCACGCAATGACCTGGGGCGATGTGCACATCTGCAGGTGCCCAATGCCTTCAAACACCACGGGTGTTACTCCGTCCATGGTCTGTGTGCGTTGCGGAAAAACGATATTGTCCTGGGGTGTCAATGCTATTCGCATTATTTGTCGAACGCTGGGGTTTTCGCTGGCATCCAGCGCATTGAGCCAATCACTTTTCCATTGCATTTGCATCGAGTTGGCGGTAGGTACAGGCATGAATGCCTGTGTGCCCCAATGGGGCGTTCCCAGCGTAATCACGCATGCAGCATGCTTGCTTCCAAAATCGCGCATCCAGGCCCGAATCGCCAAGCCGCCCATGCTGTGTCCGACCAGCGCCACTTGTTCACGGCCGGTATGGTTCCTCAGCGCCTGCACGGCCGCTTCCACCGTGGATGGGTAATTCTCGATGGAGCCGAAAATGGGCTCCAGGTTCACCGCGAACACGGCATGCCCCTGCCTTCGCAGGGCGAGAGCCACGTCATCCCAAATGCGGTGATTACACAGAAAACCGTGCACCAGCACCACCGGAATGCGTGGCTCGGCACCCATGGCAGAAAGCAGGGTGGGTGGCTCGCTGGTCCTGGGTTGCCGAAAAAGAAAAATTTGAATACCAGCCCAGATTTCCCCGATCAACGAGCGCCACCACATAGCGGCGGGTTCCTTGCCCCGGGAATGGGCAAATGTCCAGATAGTTGCAAATGCCAGTGTGAGCACTGGAAATAGCGCAGGCAGCAGCAAAGCAAACCAAAGGGGAATCCTGTCCAGGCTAACCAGTAGCCACCCCACAGCAGCGCCTGAGAGGAACTGGACCCACAAAAGGTGTCTGAGCAGTCGGGCCAGCATGTTCAGGCCGCGGCGCGGTTCCGGGTAGGTCTTGCGTGTTCGAGCATGGGGTGGCAGTGTGCGCTATGCGGTCAATAAACCGGCTGAAACTTGCGAATCGCGGCTTTTACTTCTTCCGTCAGGGCAAAACCCGGCCCAAACTGGTTCGCCAATGCTTCGGCACGTTTCTCAAAGGCCTCGATACCCATGCCGTAAATAAACTGCATGGCACCCCCGGTCCAGGCTGGAAAGCCGATCCCGAAAATGGAGCCGATATTGGCATCGTGCACGCTGGTCAATACGTTCTCAGACAGACAACGTGCCGTCTCCACAGCCTGGCGGTATAGCAGGCGGTCTTTGAGATCGGTGATGTCCCACTGCACATCACTTTTCTCAAACAGGGGCTTGAGTTGGGGCCAGAGATATTTTTTCGCACCCTTCTCGGCGGGGTATTCGTAGTAGCCGCCGCCGCCAGCGCGGCCTGGACGGTTGTGCTCATTGACCAATTTCTCTACCACTTGCTCACCGGGTGTTGCGACATAAGTTCTTCCTTCTGACGCAAAGTCTTTCTTGGTCTGCTCCATGACATGCAGGCTCAGCGTGAGCGAGGTTTCATCCAGCACTGCCAATGGCCCCACAGGCATTCCGCACTGCATACCAGCGTTTTCAATGGCCGCAGCTGGGATGCCTTCGCCCAGCATGGCCGCACCTTCCATCACGTAGGTTCCGAACACACGGCTGGTGAAGAATCCACGCGAATCGTTGACCACGATGGGTATCTTGCCGATGGCTTGCACATAGTCAAACGCTCGGGCCACGGTTTCGTCATCAGTGGACTTGCCGCGAATGATTTCCACCAGTTTCATCTTGTCCACCGGGCTGAAGAAGTGGATGCCGATGAACTTTTCTGGCTTGGCACTGGCCGTTGCAAGGCCAGTGATGGGAAGTGTGGACGTGTTGGACGCGAAGAACCCGCCCTCGGCCAGCATCGGTTCGGCCTCCTGCGTCACCCGGGCCTTGAGGTCCCGGTTTTCAAACACCGCTTCAATGATGAGGTCGCAGCCCAGAAGGTCTTGCGCTTTAGCGGTGGGGGTGATGCGGTCGAGTACTTTGCGCTGATCGTCTGCACTCATGCGGCCTTTGTCGACACGACCCTGGGTGATTTTGGCGCTGTAGCTCTTGCCCAGGTCTGCCTTTTCTTGGCTCAGGTCTTTGAGCACGGTGGCAATGCCCTTGCTGGCCTGGGCGTAGGCAATACCCGCGCCCATCATGCCCGCACCTAGCAGACCCACCTTGGCGGGCTTGAAGCGCGGCGAGGTGCCGGGACGGCTCTGACCGCTCTTGATGGCGTTGAGATTGAAGAAAAAGGTGTTGATCATGGCCTTGGCGTTGGTGCCTGCCATCAGCTTGGCGAGGTAGCGGCTCTCTATGCGCAGGGCCGTCTCGATGTCCACTTGCAAGCCCTCGACCATGCAAGCCATGATGGC